>JBBRHH010000112.1:0-12932 GCA_038222915.1 Tepidisphaerales bacterium | reverse complement strand
AAGCCTGAGGTGCGCGCCACTCATGTGCGTGCGTCGTATCTGGTGTTGGCGGCCGGGGCGCTTATTGTTTCGGTGATCTTGAGCGTGCCGGTTCGGCGGCTGTTGTTGTCGGGATTCTGCCGGCCGCCGGGGTGGTGGGCGATGGCGACGATCACGTGGATTCCGCTGGTGGGAAAATATATTCCGGGCAAGGTGTTCAGCCTGGCGGGGACGATGTGGATGCTGCGCCGATATCGCGTGCGCGAGCCAGTCGCGGTGAGCATGCTGTTTATGGCCAATGGGTTGTCGATGGCGCTGGGGCTGGCGCTGGCAATCCCGCTGGCGCTCTGGATACGGGAGGAGTATCCGTTGGCCGGGCCTTTGAGCATTGTTTTGTTTCCGGCGTTTGCGGTCTGCCTGCATCCGAAGCTGTTTGGCGGCCTGTGCAATTTTATCCTGAAGAAACTGAGGCGAGCACCGCTGGAATCGATGCCAGGTGTGCGGCATTACTTTGAGCCGCTGCTGCTGATGCTGGTCAACTGGACGCTTACCGGCATGGCGCTCTGGCTGATTACGCGGGCGGTGATCGGGCCGACCATCCCGCTGCAGTATCTGCCGCTGTTTGTGGCGACGGCGGCGCTGGCGGCGACGATTGGGCTGCTGGTGTTTGTCGCGCCGGCGGGGTTTGGCGTGCGCGAGGGGATCCAGAAAGCGCTGTTGACCGTGATCATCAGCCGGATACTGGTGGAGAAGGCGCCGGCCTCGGTGGCGCTGATTCCGATCATCATGCGGCTGCTGCAAATTTCGGTGGAGATGCTGCTGGTGGCGGCGGGTCTGGTCATTCGGGCGACGCTGCCGGAGCCGGAAGCAGTATCGATGACGACGGCCGAAAGTGCGTATCAGGCGGGGTGAGGATCATTTTCCGCTGGGTGAGCTTCTGGATTGAAACTGCCGGATGGTGGGGTCGGGCGAGGCGATTGTCGCCTTGACGATCATCGTTAAAGATTTCGCCGCCACTGCATCTTTCAAATCCGGAACAGACGGCGCTGGATACGACGCCTGAATTGTTCCGTCGTTGGGGACGGTGAACTTCATTCTGGTCGGTGCCGGAATTCCCGTTTCTCCGGGCGTGAATTGTCCGATCAACTCCAGGATCACATGCCGCTCGTCTGTGCTTGAGGTTGCGGTCACTTCACAAAGCAATGCGGGCAAGGGCTTAAAGTCGAACGAGAGGCAGGGGGCCGTATCGTAATTTGCCAATCTATCGGGTTTATAAATACCAAAGGCGGTGACGGCAAAACGTGCGGTTTGCCTGTTGCCCACTGTGGCACGGGCGGTTGTTTTCACCGGTGCGGGTGTTGCTGTCGTTGGCACGGTGAGCACGACATCGGGCACTACCGGCATTAATGCATCCAGTTCATCTCGACGAAACGAAACTTCAAGATCGATATGCGGCCCACGTCTGGCTCGGAGGTCCGCCAGCAGTTGAGCGACGTGTTGTTGCGCGTTGATGTCTGCGTTCAATATGATTTCACCGGACAATTCACGCAGTTGCACTCCGCGCTTTTTGGACTCCGCGGGGAGAACGGCCCTGATTTGATCGACCAGACCTTGGGCCGATTCTCGGCGGGTTGGCAGGGTTGTCGAAGCATTCGCGAAGTTGCCCCAGTCGAAGTGAACGGATTCGGCTGGTTCAATCAAATCCCTGATGTCGTAAACCCATGTGACCGGTTGGGTGTTCTGGCTGGTGGTTTCACGTCGTGAGCAGCCAACTGCTATCACAAGGAACAGCAGGATTTGGATCGATGATCGCACGACGCCTCCAACCGCAGGGATGAAGGAAGCATAACCGGCATCGGACGTGATTGAGTATCATGGCGCACATGCCAGGTATCAGTTGCGGCCTTTTGATGTATCGAGTTCTACTAGACGGTGGGCCCGAGTTTTTGCTGGTGCATCCGGGTGGGCCGTTTTGGAAGAACAAGGATGTCGGGGCGTGGAGTATTCCGAAGGGGGAGCCGGCGGAGGGGGAGGATTTACTGCTCGCGGCGCGGCGGGAGTTTTTGGAGGAGATTGGCGTGGCGGCGAATGGGGAGTTTCGGGCGCTTGCTCCTGTTGTGCAGAAAGGCGGGAAGGTGGTTCATGCGTGGTTGATTGAGGGGGACGTGGATGTGGCGGCGGCCAAAAGCAATATGTTTAGCATGGAGTGGCCGCCGAAGTCGGGGCAGATGGCGGAGTTTCCGGAGGTGGATCGTGCCGGGTTTTTTGATTTGGAGACGGCGCGGGAGAAGATCAATGCGGGGCAGGTGGGATTGCTGGTTGCGGCGGCGCGGATGATTGGCGGCGGTTGATCCGCCTTACTTCTTGGCGGGCGGGACTTCGGGGAATTGCGATTGCTGGAAGACAACCGAGAGCATCGTGGCGACGAAGACGGTGAGTGGGAGGATGAAGGGGCGCGCCGACATCTCGTGGATCACGGTTTGTGAGATATTCTGATATTTGAAGAGTAGGCCAAGCAGGCCGAGGATCAGCATAAAGGTGCCCTGCAGGGAGGTGTACATGATGACACAGCCGCGGAAGATGATGAAGGAGAGGAGGCCAAAGAAGGCGAGGCCTGTGAGTGCGCCGGCCCAGGCGAAGGCGGGGTCGATGCCGGCGCTGCGCCAGACACATGCGCCGATGATTGCGCCGTAGCTTCCGCCCATGACAGCGACGGCCCATTTCATGAGCGGCCAGGTGACGACGGCCGCGGTGATGCCGGCGATGATCGCACCGGCGGGCCCGGAGCCAAGCCGTGCACCGATCATCCCGCCCGCATAGGCGGCGAGGACGGCGGCGTTCAACATGACCAGCCACTTGAAAAGGTAGTAGCCAAAGAGGAGGTAGATGATGCCGGCGATGACCAGCAGCGTTGCGGGCGCGGGGCCCATTTCGCGGCACCAGGTGCAGAGATCCATCTGCTCTGGCCAATGTGCGGGAACACTGACCAGGAACTGGTTGAGGACGGATTTGGCGGCAGAGGGTTCCATCTAATGGGTTTAATCGTCCCTTTCAGGCGATGACTTTGGCGACGGCTGTGATGCGCGGGTGAGCCGCCACTGGATAAGCGCTCCGACAAGGACAGTCGAGACGAGCACAGCGCCTTGTGTGTATTGGGTGCCGGGAAGACGGTTCAGGTAGTCGGGGGCCTTGCAATATAGGACGGCGACGCTTCCCGCGACCATCAGCGCGGTGCCGGTGAGGCTGTAGAGAAGGGCAGCGCCGGCGCGCGGCCAGAGCATGGCGAAGGCCAGACCGGTGATGGCGGCGGTGCCGCAGGAGAGCGGGAGTACGCGGCGTACTTCGGCGGGGAGCTGATCCCATAACGTGCGAAGGTAGCCGGCGACGGTAGGGTGAGCGCCCAGGGCCGGCCAGGTCCAGTCGGTTTGATTCGAGCAAAGCATCCAGGTGGAGATGGCGGCGATGGCGACGAGGACGATGGCGAGGCCGACGGCGGTCCAGACGCGGTGGAAGATGTAGGCGGTGACGCCGAGAACCAGAGCGCCGCCGATGGCGGTGGCCCATCCGTTGACGGGCATGGCGATGTGGCGTGGGAGCTCGAGGCCAAGGGTGGCGCCGAGGGTGACGGCGTTGAGGGTGAGAAGGGAGCGATTGAAGCGTGCTCCGGAGAGCCAGAGGGACAGGCCGACCAATGCAACGAAGCCGGCCGCCGTGACCGCCGCGGTCCCCATCTCCTTTGGCAATAGCGGCAAGAGTTCCTTGAACATCGGCGAAGTCCTCACAGGCCTACATCGACAAGATGGGGGGAACAGCTGGAATACAGCGTGTTGGGAAGGGGGAGACGGGCGAAGACAAGCTTCGCCCCGACACTACACTGCCAGGCGTTCGGCCGTGATGGAGACGCGCATCTCGTGTTTTGCCTTGGGGTCAAGTTGGACGGCGTTTTCGGCGACGTTGCAGGTTTCGATGCAGAGCATGGCCGGCCACTCTTCGTCGCCAAAGTCGGCCATCGCTTTTGCCTTGGCGATCCAGGGGTTCCAGAGGACGGTAGCGTTGGAGTTCTGTTTTTCGACCATCACGATCCGGCCTTCGTCGGGGTCTTTGGCGGTGCAGGCGGATTGGGTGTTGAGGTAGACGCGATCGGTTTCGCCGGTAATGCGGATGGGCTGGCCGTCCTGCTGTTTGCGCAGCATGCCGTCGGTTTTGTCGAGGTATTCGGTGTTGGAAAGGCCGACGACTTCTACGCGGCGGACGTCGCTCACCGCGAGATAGGTGTGGAGGGCTTCTTCGAAATCAAATGCGTCGACGCCGGTGTTGTGGACTTCGAGGCAGAGGTCGAGGTAGTCGCCCACCTGGACCCAGTAGCGCAGCACGAAATCGTGCGGCCAGATGGCGCGGGTGTCGGCGTTGGATTCGTAGCGGAAGACGACGAGGACTTCGCCGGTTTCCAACTGGTCGAGGCTTTCGACGGACCAGTCGGCGGTGCGGACGAGGCCGTGCTGGGGCGATTCGGGATGGCCTGCCCTGGGGCCGAACCATGGGAAGATGATGGGTACGCCGCCGCGGATGGCTTTGCCCTTGGCGAAGAGGCTTTTGTCGCTGAGAAAGAGGACTTCGTCCTGGCCGCGCGGGCGAAACTCGGTGACGTGCGCGCCGTGAAGATAGATCTCGGCGTCGGCCTGCGGGGTGGAGATGACCAGGCGGGTGAGGCCATCGTTGCCGGGCTCGAAGCGGGCGACATTGGCGATTCCGAAGGACCGGTCGAGATCGGCGGCGGTGAGATGGGGGGGCATGTGGGGAATGGTACAGCGCGGGGTGGGGGAGGAAGAAGTGCTGAATTCACAATGAAGAGCGCAGAATTGAGAACGCGGAAATTGAAAGCTGGAGATCGATCAAATTGACTCCACCGCCTCCTGGTTGGGACGGGCGTAGAGATTGAGGTAGAACTCGAGACATGGATCGCCCGGACGATCCATGTCTCGGTTGAAGATGAAGCCGCGATCATCCATTTTGCTCAACACTCGCGGCTCGACGAACGGGAATTGGGATGACGGGGAAACCGCCGACAATTGGCTGCGGCAGTTGGTTATGCGCTTGTTGTTGAATCAGGTTCTGAATGCAGTACCAGGCCTGGCCGGGGGTGATGTTGGCGATCGGGGCGACTTCGCGCGCGATGTCGTTGACGTGTGCGCCTTCGTCGAGGCGCTCGTTGATGAGCGCGAGCTGCGGCGCGTGTCTGGCGATGATGTCGTCGTCAATGAGGGGTCGGCTGGCGCCGGCGGGAACCGGCGGAAGCGACCTGGTTCGAAAGAAAGCGATCAGGTTGTTCAACAGGAAACTGATGGCGACGAAGAAGGAGGACAAGCCCCACCAGCCTAAGGAGAGAGTGGTCAGCGTGGTCTTCCAGAAGAGCCGGCGATTGCATCGTTTGCAGAGGCAGCCGCTGTAGAACTTTGCAAAATGCATGACGAAGCCGACGTTCTGATGATATTTGACGTAGCGGTTGGAGACTTCGAGGCCGCAGTTTTCGCAGACGACGGCGGAGGCGGGGCGGGTGTGTTGCGGGAGAGTGTGGGCGTCGCGCATGGCGAGATTGGCGACGATCGGTACGCGCATGGCGGCCAATTGCTCGGGCGCCAGATTGCGGTTCTTGAGTTGCTCCTTGGCGAAGGCAATCGCTTCGGGCTCGTACATTCTGGGGCCGGTGAGGACGTATTGGAGGAGCTCCCAGTCGTCGAGGGCGGTGATGTGTTCCTTTGTTTGTTCGTGGAGCATAACTTCCCTTTTGCCGCGGGTTGAAAGCGATGGATCACTTGGTGATTAGCTCGACGACCGCTTTAACATCCTTCGGCGCGCTTGGGAAATGCGCTTCCCGCTCGTTGATGATCACGGTGATTTGGCCCTTGAGCTCCTTGTAGCATTTTTCAATTTCCCGCGTCACGTCGTTCAGGTGTGGATCGAGGCTGCCGCAAACGTGGATCAGCGGCACGCCGGCCTTGGCCAACACGCTCAGGTTGTCGATGAGGGGCTTTTTGGACATGTTGCTGCGCAGGATGGGATTTTCCGCGTAGATGCAGGTGACCTGCGTGGGGTTGGCGATGGCCCAGGCGAAGGCGTCGCCGGCGGCTGCTCCTGTGCCTTCCATGACGGGCTTGCGGGAGAAGCCGTTTCCGGTGAAGTGCTTGTAGACGGCGTTCCAATCCTTAAGCGAGGGGCCGTCGTTGTTGTAGGGAACGGGGCCGGTGACGATGTGGAAACCCTTGGCCAGCAACGCCAGATCGACGGCCGATTCACGGGTGACGAATTCGGAGCGGTAGACCCACGGCTTTCCTTCGGCCGGGGTTTTGGGCTGGATGAAGGAGACGGCTCCTTCGATGCCGGGGAGGTTGAATGCGTATCGGTTGTAGCAGTCGGTAAAGAGCGGGCCGTGGCAAGTGATGTATTTTTCTTCGGAGGGGAACTCGCGGTACTGGGTTTCTGGGCCGTAGAAGTAGGTCTTCCTAAATTGCTCGCCCACGACGGCGGGCGCCGTTGAAGCGGTGGATTGAACGCTGGCGACGATGAAATCGGCAATGGGTTTGGGATCGTTGAGGCTGTGGGGATGATGACCTGATCCGTCCTTGATCATCATGGAGATTCGGCCGCCGACTTGCTGGTAGATGGATTCGGCCGCGAGGGAATGGTGGCCAAGAAGCGGATCGATGCTGCCGCAGACGTGGAGGCGCGGCACATCGTTGGCGGCGAGGTCGGCGAGATTGGTCATGCCTTCGCGATTGATGGCCGGATTGTCGGCGTAGATGCAGGAGACTTTGGTGGGATTTCGGCCGGCCCAGGTATAGGCGTATTCGCCCCCGCGGCTCATGCCGATGAAGGCGGGCTTTTTGGAGAGGCCGTGCTTTTCGGTGAGGAAGGCGTACCAGGCATCCCATTTTTTGTCGGGCTTGAGCTCGGCGTTGGCGGTGATGTAGGCGATGTGGAAACCCCTGTCGAGCAATTCGACTTCGGTCTGGGGTTGATGATTCCAGTAACAGCCGCGCCAGGACCAGGGTTGGCCAGGTGCGGGCTTCTTTGGCACAACGACGACGCAGCGGCGCTGGCCGGCCAGGCCTGTTTTGATGTCGTTGTGATCGGTGGCGGGGGCGGTGAAGGGTTTGATGGTGAGGGTTTCTTCGTCGAGAAGGAAATCGTAGCGGTCGAAGTCATGCCAAGTCGTCTTTTCGCCTTCGAAGGGGATGTAGGCGTCGGCGGCATGGAGGGAATGGGGAAGGAAAGTGAGGGCGGTGAGTACAGCAATCCATGCGGCCTTAAATTTGCGCGCGTCCATTTCCTGCTCCTCTGATTGGTGATTGATTTGGAACAATATCGTAGTGGAAAAGTGCATTGAGGGCTGCCTGAGCATAAGCGGAGAAGGAAGTCACGAATTCCGGGCGATCCGGCCGATAAAGATTATCGGACCATTCCGTTTTCCGTGTCCCAGGAGAGATATGCCTGCATTTTCGCCAATTCGCGCTGCTTTTATGCTGATGCTGGTGGCCGCCGGGCTGGTGGGGATGTCGGGGCGGGTGGCTTATTTGCAGACCGTGGGGCGGGAGCGGAACCTTGCGGCGGCCGAGCGTCAGCAGTTTCAGGAGGAAGCGTTGCCGGCGCGGCGGGGGACTATTTTTGATCGAAATTGCATCGTATTTGCCGCCACGGTTCAGAAGCAGCGACTGTATGTGGATTCGAAGTTCCTGACCGACATGTTTGCGTCGGGAACGCGGCATCCGATGGACAAGGCGGAAGCGCTGGACCGGCTCGCGGCCATCCTGGGGCGAGAAGCCGCGGAGATCAAGACAATCATTGATGATGCGGTTGTCGGGAAGGACAACGGCTGGGCCGCGCTTCTGGAAGGGCCGACGACGCAGCCGCGACCCAAGCATGACCGGTATCTGATCCTGGCGGATGATCTGGACGAGATGGCCGTCGATGAGATCAAGAAGCTGAACGTTCCGGGTCTTGGGTTTGAGCCGACCAGCCGAAGACTTTATCCGACGGGGTCACTGGCCTCCCACTTGATTGGCACTGTAAAGACGGACGGGCGCGGCCAGCGCGGTCTCGAAGGTCTGGAGCTCCAATTCAATGAACTGCTCACCGGCGTGGACGGGCACAAGCGCTCGGAGAAAACCGCCAGCCGCAAATCGATCGCTGTCGCTGAAGAGGACTATCAACAGCCCAAACACGGCAAGCACCTGGTGCTGACGATCGACGCGAATATTCAGATGATCGCGGAGCAGGAGTTGTCGGCCTGCTGCCAGAAATTCAGGGCGGTGCGCGGCGAAGTGATTGTCATGGATCCGCACACGGGTGAAGTGTTGGCGATGGCCAACTACCCGACGTTCAATCCTTCGAACGTGGGCGATCTGAGTGATGATGACGATGCGGAGTTGAAGAAGAAGTATATGGACCTGCATCGCAACCGGTGCATCACCGATCCGTTTGAAGCGGGCTCGGTGATCAAGCCCTTCATTGCCGGGCCGGCGATTATGTGGCATGTGACGAAGCCCGATTCGATGTGGGAGATTCCGGGCATTACTTATGTGACGCCTTATGGCCGGCATATCACGGATGTGCACGGATATGGGCCGTTGTCGACGTGGGATGTGCTAGTGAAGTCGAGCAACATCGGCATGTCGCTGATGGGGGAAAAGATGGGCAATGGCCAGCTCTACAAGGCGCTGACTTCGTTTGGATTTGGCCAGACAACCGGCATCGAGCTGGGCGGCGAAAACCGCGGGCGGATCAACCCGCTCAAGCAATGGACGCACTTCAGCACGGAGTCGGTGGCGCAGGGGTATGAGATGATGGTGACGCCGCTGCAACTGGCGCGCGGGTTTTGTGCCTATGCCAATGGCGGACGATTGCCACCGGTGCGGCTGATTCGCGGAACGCTGGAGAGCGACGGCGGCATCGCAGAGCAGAAACCGGCCCCGTCGATGGCGCAGATGCCGCAGGTGATTGATCCGGCGTCGGCCGCCCAGATGCGGCGGATTTTGTGCGATGTGGTGGTGCGCGGAACGGCGACTAAGGCGCGGAGCAGCTATTGGAATATCTTTGGTAAAACGGGAACGGCGCACATCAGCCAGGGCAAGGCCGGTTATAGCGCGAACCGCTACAACAGCAGCTTTATCTGCGGCGCGCCGTACGAGGATCCGCGGCTGGTGGTGACGATGTTGATTCATGAGCCGCAGACCGAAGCCCACTACGGCGGTGCGGTTGCGGCGCCGGCGGCGCAGCGGGTGATGGATCGGGCGCTGTCGTATATGCAGGTGCCGCAGTCGCCCGAGCTTTTGCCGCCACCGGCGGAGATTGCGGAGAAGCTGTTCAGCTTTGATGCGAAGGCGTACAAGCGCCTTCCGGTGCATCAGGCGACGGCGGCGGCCAGAGAGTAAAGAAGGCTGGGGACAAAGGGATAGGGCTGCGCGGCTTCAACGCAGCTGGGTTCACTGCGCTACATATCTTTGGACCCATTTCTCGAAACCTGGAGCCTCTGCAATGCATAGCCGAACGCCTTCTGTATTTTCGGCCGGCCCTTCGCGCCGGACTTTCGTTCAAACCGCGGCCGCGATCGGCGGGGCGGCGACGCTTGCCTCACTTGCGCCGCGGGCGTTTGCGGCGGGTTCTGACACATTGAAAATTGGCCTGGTCGGTTGCGGCGGGCGCGGAACCGGGGCGGCGGCCAACGCGCTGCATGGAGATTCCAACGCGAACGTCGTCGCCATGGCGGATTTGTTTCCGGACCGGCTCAAGACGTCTCTGTTATCACTGCAGAAGGAAATGCCGGATCGGGTAAAAGTGGATGAAGACCACCAGTTCACGGGGTTTGATGCGTATAAGAAGTTGATCGCGTCGGTGGACGTGGTGTTGCTGGCGACGCCGCCGCACTTTCGGCCGATGCATCTGAAGGCTGCGGTGGAGGCCGGGAAGCATGTGTTTTGTGAAAAGCCGGTGGCCGTCGATGGGCCGGGGCTGCGGTCCGTGATGGAGACGGCGAAGCTGGCGGCCGAGAAGAAGACGTGCCTCGTGTCGGGCCTGTGTTATCGATACGACGAGGCGAAGCGCGAGACGATGGCGCGCGTGCACGATGGCGCGGTGGGCGAAATCATCAACATCCAAACCAACTACAACACCGGCGGGCTCTGGTCGAATCCGCGCAAGCCGGAGTGGTCGGATATGGAATGGCAGCTTCGCAACTGGCTGTATTTCACGTGGCTGAGTGGCGATCACATCGTCGAGCAGCACATTCACTCGCTGGACAAGGTGATGTGGACGATGAAGGACGAGCCGCCGATGAAATGCACGGCGAGCGGCGGCCGAACCGTGCGCACGGCGCCGGAGTTCGGCAATATTTACGATCACTTCAATTCCGTCTACGAGTGGAAGAGCGGCGTGAAATGTTTCGCATCCTGCCGGCAGTGGGTGGGCGCGGACACCGATGTTTCGGACCACGTTTTCGGAACCGATGGCGTGGCGCACATCCAGGACCATCGCATCGCCGGGAAAAACCCCTGGCACCGCGAGCCCGGCCCGAACATGTACGACCTCGAGCACATCGCACTGTTCAACGCGATCCGCAAGGGCGAGCCGATCAACAACGGCGACTATATGTGCAAGTCGACGCTGATGGCGATCATGGCGCGCATGTCGGCCTACACCGGCAAGACGATTACGTGGGAGCAGGCGCTGAATTCGAAGGAAGATCTGTCGCCGGCCAAATATGACCTGGGCGAACTGGCTGCGCCGGCGATTGCGGTGCCGGGGAAGACGAAGTTTTTTTGATCCAGAGACGAGTTCACGCACATGAGCATCTACGCCACCATCGCCGAGATCGGCATCAAGCGATTCGGCGACGAGGCGTTCGTTGATGTTTTTGTGCAGGGCGTCCCGCCACATATCGATCACACCGGCCCGGCCTGGGAGTTTCTACCCCCTGTGGTGGATCCCGAAGGTGAGACGATGCGCGCGGTGTTCTTCGTAGAGAAGGGGGAGGACAAAGGGACGCAACGTTGCGGGCAGGAGTATGTGAAGCCGCTCCTGGTACTGACGGGAGTGGAGTATGAAACGATCAGCTTTGTGGAGCTGATGAAACGGCTCGAAGATGCGTTGGACAAACGGTACGGGCCAAAGCCGTTCGCGATTTTTCTTTCGCCCGACGGCGGGCAAAAACAGATCTTTCGAGAAGAGCCGCCTAAGCCGGACTGACTCTTAATCGCGCGACGATCTCAGTGCGCCGAATTCGTTCCTGCGTCCCGTTGGCCATTTCCTTTAGCACAACCACGTTGTCCTTCAGTTCATCGTCTCCAACCACGACCGAATAAGCCGCCTTGTCGCGGTCGGCCATCTTGAACTGCGCCTTGGAGCCCCGGCCGGCGAAGTCCATGTCGGCCGATACGTTGGCGGCGCGGAGTTCATGCAACAGTTGCCATTGGGCAGTTCTCGCGGCGTCGCCAAGGGCGATCAGCCAGACCAGCGGTTTTTGATTGGTGGGCAGCGTTACGTTTTGGCCTTCGAGTGCGAGGAGCAGGCGTTCGAGACCGGAGCCGAAGCCTACGCCGGGCGTTGGGCGGCCGCCGAGTTGTTCCACCAGATTGTCGTAGCGTCCACCGCCGCCGAGAGCGTTTTGTGCGCCCAGGCCGCCGGCGACTACCTCCCACAACGTGTCGGTGTAGTAGTCAAAGCCGCGGACGAGATTGGGGTTGGCGCGGAACGGAGAGTTGGCGTCGGTGAGCAGTTGATTGACGCGGTCGAAGTGGGCCTTGGATTTGTCGGTGAGGGATTCGACGGCCGGCGGCGCGCCCTCGCAAGCCGCCTGGTCGCGCGGGTCTTTGCTGTCGAGAATGCGCAACGGGTTTTCGTCAAGCCGGCGCTGTGAGTCTTCGCTGAGGGCGTCGCGCTTGGGGGAGAGAAATTCTACCAGCTTGGCACGGTAGCGCTCCTTGCTCTCGCGATCGCCCAAACTGTTGATTTGCAGCTCCAGGTCTTTAACGCCTGCGCGGCGGTAGAAGTCCATCTGTAGCAGGATGCACTCGACGTCGGCGTCCGGCTCGGCGATGCCGAAGAACTCTGCGCCAAACTGATGATGCTGGCGGAGGCGACCCTTCTGCGGTCGTTCATAACGGAAGTTTGGGCCGATGTAGTAGACCTTCTGGCGTGCGCCTTCCTGGGCGATGAGGTTGTGCTCGATCATGGCGCGGACGACACCGGCCGTGCCTTCGGGACGCAGCGTGATGGAGTCGTCGCCGCGGTCTTTGAAGGTGAACGTCTCCTTGCTGATGATGTCGGATGTCTCACCCACGCCCCGGTGGAAGAGCTCCGAGTGCTCGAAAATCGGCGTGCGAATTTCCTGAAAGTGGTAGTTTTCAGCCAGGTCGCGGGCGATCTGTTCGATGGCGTGCCACTTCCAACTGTCGGCCGGGAGCATGTCGGCGGTGCCGCGGGGGGCGTTGATCTTGGTCATGATTGCACTTGATTTGTGTCAATGAAAACGGGGCGAACCGATGTTCGCCCCGCGTGATAAAACTATTGGGAGCGAACAGCTTAGGTCGCCGTCGAATGGTCCTCGGTCTTGGGCTCTTCGGACTTGGTTTCTTCCGGGCTCGCCGACGCTTCGGTCGTGCCTTCGGCGGCCGCTTCGCTCTCGCCGGGAAGCTCAGCGCTCTTGGCGGCTTCGGCGGCGGTCGCGTCGTATTCCTCGATCTCGGATTCGCCCAGGATCTTGTCGATTGCCTTCTCTTCACGCATCTGCACGTACAGGTTGGCGAGCGAGCCGTCCTTGCTCATGTCCTGCTTGACGCGCTCGGGACGCTTGCCGTCCTGAATCGCCATGTAGGCAACCCGGCCGTTCAGCTCCTGCTCGCTGACGTCGACGTTCTGCTCGGTGGCGATCTTCTGGAGGATGAAGAAGCTCTTGAGCTCGC
>JBBRHH010000111.1:0-12949 GCA_038222915.1 Tepidisphaerales bacterium | reverse complement strand
ACCGTGAACGAAAGATCAGCCCTATGAAGGATCCCGAGACGCTCAACTTCGACCAATGGAATCCGCTCGAAGAGCGGCCAAAGCTCCATCGACTGACCGTCCGCGGCGTCGAACTCCACCCCGGCGATCGCGTCCGCCTCCGGCCCAGCCGCCGCGCCGATATCTTCGACATCGCCCTGGACGGAATGACCGCCACCATCGTCGCCATCGAACAGGATTTCGAGAATCAATACCATCTCGCCGTCACCGTCGACGACGACCCCGGCAAAGACATCGGCGCCATGGGAAAGATCGGCCATCGCTTTTTCTTCCGCCCCGAAGAAGTCGAACCGCTCACCCCCGAGCCGGGGAGGACGACATGACCTCCCCCACGACGTCTCCCCGCATCCTCATCGCCTGCATCGGCAATATCTTCCTCGGCGATGACGCGTTTGGCGTCGAAGTCGCGCAACGCCTCGCGAAACGCCCGCTTCCGCCGGGAGTCCGCCTCGTCGATTTCGGCATTCGCGGCCTCGATCTCGCCTACGCCCTCATCGACACCTGCGACATCGCCATCCTCGTCGACGCCGCCCCGCGCGGCCAGGCCCCCGGCACCCTCTACGTCATTGAGCCCGATCCCATCGACCCCAACGACAACGTCCAGACCCCCGCCGACCTGATGATGCAAACCCACGGCATGGACCCGATGAAAGTCCTCCGCCTCGTCTCAGTGATGGGAACGCAGGCGAAGCGCATCCTCCTCGTCGGATGCGAGCCCGGCCGCGTCGATCTCGACGAAATGGAGATGGGCCTGAGCCCGCCGGTGCAGGCGGCCGTCGAAGAGGCCGTCACCCTGATTGAATCGTTGCTCCCCAAAGTGCAACTCGAATACGAAACTCTTATGGAGGAATCACTATGTCAACATTGATGCAACGCCTGACCCGGCACGTTGACGCGCCGAAGCACAATGGTTTAAAAATCAGCGGGCTCGCCACGCTCGCGCTGGTTGTGGCCGCGACGGTTTGGATGTATCCAGAGATCCGCCGTTACCTGAAGATCCGAAAGATGTGAGCGCATGCACGAGCTATCGATCGCCTTGAGCATTCTCGACCTCGTCGAGGAGGAGGCCCAGCGCCGCGGCGGCGTCCGCGTGCTGGCCGTCCACCTCAAGCTCGGCCCCTTGTCGGGCGTCGTCGCCGAAGCGCTCAGCAGCGCTTTTGAGCTGGCCCGCGAAGGCACATCGTTCGACACCTGCCGGCTGGAAATTACCGAAGTGCCGATCGTCGTCTTCTGTCCAAACTGCAAGTCCGAGCAGGAGCCCGTTTCGATTCAATGTCTGTGCTGCGCCCAATGTGGAACCCCGACGCCCCAAGTCATTCACGGCCAGGAGATGGACGTGAGCGCAATGGAGATCGCTGATGAATATGCAAACGCGCCTGGTTGAAGTGCGCCAAAAAGTGCTCAAGCAGAATGATGTCGTCGCCCGCGCCCTGCGCGAGCGCTTCCATCAGGCCGGCGTGTTCGTGGTCAGCCTCGTCTCCAGCCCCGGCAGCGGCAAAACCGCCTTCCTCGAGAAGACGCTCACCCTGCTCCGCCCACACTTCCGCGTCGCCGCCCTCGTCGGCGATCTCGCCACCGACAACGACGCCCATCGCCTCGCCCGCAGCCAGGCGCCCGTCCGCCAGATCACCACCGGCACCATCTGCCACCTCGAAGCCGACATGGTGCAGAACGCCCTGGCGGATTGGGACTTAAACGAGATCGACTTCCTCTTCATCGAAAACGTCGGCAATCTCGTCTGCCCCGCCAGCTACGACCTCGGCGAAGACCTGCGCCTCGTCCTCTTCTCCGTCACCGAAGGCGAAGACAAGCCGCTCAAGTACCCCACCATCTTCAACACCGCCGACGTGGCCGTCATCACCAAGATGGACATCGCCGCCGCCGTCGAATTCGACCCGGCCGCCGCCCACAACAGCATTCAATCCGTCCGCCCCGGCATGCGCATTCTGGAAGTCTCATCCAAAACCAACGCCGGCATGGAGCCGTGGCTCGAGTTTCTCAAGCAGTACGCCCCGTCAAAATCAAAATCGCAATCACCCGTTCTCGCAAACTCCCAAGGAGCATTGTCATGAGGTACAAATCCCTGTTCGTCGCCGCACTCGCCTGCACCGCCTTCGCCACCACCGCCTCCGCCCACCCCGGCCACGGCGGTTCCGACGATTTCGCCTCAGGCCTGCTCCATCCCCTCACCGGCATCGACCACATTCTCGCCATGCTCGCGGTCGGCCTCTGGGGCGCTCAGATGAGCCGCCGCACCGCCCGCATCCTTCCCCTCGCCTTCCTCGCCCTCATGATGGTCGGCGGCGCGCTCGCCCTCTTTCACGCCACCATGTATCCGTCCCTCGTCGAAAGCATGATCGCCGCATCCGTCGTCGTGCTAGGCCTCCTCGTCGCCTCCTCCACCAAAGCCCCGGCCGCCTTCGCCGCCGCTCTGGTCGGCGCATTCGCCCTCTTCCACGGCTACGCCCACATCGTCGAAAAATCCGCCGGTGCCTCCGTCGCGTCCTACGCCCTCGGCTTCCTCTGCGCAAGCGCCCTGCTCCTCGCCATCGGCACCGCACTCGGCCACCTCCTTCGAACCACCCGCTACTTCCGCCTGGAACGCCTCGCCGGCGCAGGCATCGCCATCTACGGCCTGCTCCTCCTATTCCAAATCGCCTGACCGCGAACTGAATTAAGAATGACACTCCCCCCACCACAACCGGGGCAGATCCTCTGGACAGACCTCACAGTCCCAAACGCCGAACAGGTGCGCGATTTCTATCAGGCGGTAGTAGTCTGGACCCCGTCCGAATTCGACGGCGATTTCAACATGATGGCCCCCGGAAACGATAAACCCGTCGCCGGCGTCTGCCACGCCCGAGGCATCAACGCCGACCTCCCGCCCCAATGGCTGATCTACATCGTAGGTGGCGAATATCGACAAGCAGCAAAAGCCTGCACCGCCAAATCCTAATCGAGGGTAATCATTTGCGTTATGTCGTTACCTACAGCCTGACTGGTAGCTCAACCCTGACACCGACGTTAGAGCTTTGAGAAATGCGATGGACAAAGAGGGCTGCGTTGCGACGACGCGGAATTTGGCCCTCCCAGGTCTGCAACGCGCCGCAACAAAAGAGGCGTGCCAGGTGGGGCCATTACTTTGGCCGTAGGCCTTTGCGTAAGGCAAGCCAATTCAAGTTCCAGTTTCCAGGGCAAGCCCAAATGTACGTCGTTCATTTTCGGTTGGCGAGAAACGCATTCAAGCGCGCACCTCGCGTCAGGAAGCGCAAGGAAATGCGAAGCATCGTCGCGTACCCGCGACCGAAGCGCAGCGAAGTCCTGAAGCACTCCGGCCTCGCGCAGCGAGGCGACGCCCAAATCCGAAAACATCAGAGCGTTCGCGGACAAAAATAATCGGAATTCCATTGACACCCTCTCCTCCCGATGATAGTGTAATGTTAAGTATCTAATATCAGGAGGCAAGGCAGCAGAAGGGACCATCCAATGCGGGGAATCATCCACCAACGAAAGTGCCAGAGCACCACGACCCCAAGCGCGCTCTCCGCGCATTTCCCGGCGACTCGGCGGCTCCGCAGCGATTCTTCTCTCCTCCGTCGCTTTGGGGAGATTTCGGGGAGAAAAGAGGGAGATTTTCTGCCGAAAAGGGGAGGAAAGAGGGAGAAAAAGGGGAGATTACGGGGAGGGTTTGGGGGCGCTTCTAAACAGCAAATTTGGCCTAAACCCCTGTCAATACTCAACGCGCGCTTTCCAACTCAACTTGCGCAAACACAAATGCGCAAAATCGCCCCTGATCCTGAGGGAGCGACAGCAACTGAACGACCCAGCTACTTCCTCCCTGCGTGCCTCTTCCCAACCTTCGTCGGTTATGTGTCGCTTATGGTCCGGTTGTGTGCTGTTTATGTGTCGATTGGTGGTCGGTTGTGTGTCGGTTATGTGCTGGTTGTGTGTCGGTTTTGTGTCGGTTTTTTCCAACCAGCGGCCACTCCCACCTCAACCCAATCATCGGCCAAACTAGAACTTGCGAAAAACCCACGCCGCAAAACCGACACCCAATCCAAATGCGCGCAGTTTTTCCGCCCCTCAACCCCGAACATCCAGTCGTCAGCACTCCGTCGCTTTGGGGAGATTCGAGGGTCAAAACGGGGAGATTTTACGTCGGTTTGGGGCGATTCGGGGGAGGTTGGAGGGACGGGTCAATACCGCTTTGGGGTCGGTTTTTTGACCCGTTTCCAGTCGCGGCTCCAACACAACTCTAACCCGAATAATAACTTGAAGCGACCACGGCGCTGTTCACCCCCGGCAAACACATTTTTTCACGCACTGTGCGCCCCGATGGCTAGTTCGCAGCATGCCGCCGCATATCCCTTGGACCACTTCTCCCCCGCACCCTCCCTCCGATGTCCCCATCGCCAGCGTCCACCCGAGTCTCAAGTTTCCAATCTCATGTCTCGAGTTTCCAGCCTACAGGTGAATCGCCCGGCCAACCGCAACGCCCGCCGCCTCCATGACCGCCTCCGACAACGTCGGATGCGGATGCATCGCCTCAATGATCTCTTCCTCAGTGGCTTCAAGCTTCCTCGCCAGTACAAGCTCCGCGAGAAGCTCCGTCACGTTCTCGCCGATCATGTGCACGCCGAGGAGTTCACCATATTTAGGCTCGAAAATGAGCTTCACAAACCCATCGGTTTCACCCGCGGCCAACGCCCGGCCGCTCGCGGTAAACGGGAATTTCCCAACCTTCACTTGCCCATACTTCTCCCGTGCCTTCTTCTCCGACAACCCCATGCTCGCCACCTGCGGATGCGTGTACGTACAGCCGGGAATATATCGGTAATCGATCTCGTGCTTGCTCACGCCAAACACCTGCTCAACCGCATACACGGCCTCGTGGTGCGCGACATGCGCAAGGTCGGGATGCCGGTAGCCCCCCATCGTCGACTCGGCCGGCCAATGCAGCGCGATGCAATCGCCAACCGCCCAGACGTTTTCGAGATTCGTCTTGTAGTCAGGCGTCACCTTGATGCGTGCGCGATCGAGTTCGAGCGCGCAGCCCGCACCGATCAGCCCGTCGGAGTTGGCGGTCACGCCCACCGCGACGAGCACAACGTCGGCCTCCACCACTTCCGTCTTCGCGCCGGACAGATGCAGCCGAACCCCCGTCGGCGTCTTCTCCGCCTTGTCCAGCTTGGTCTTCGTAAAGCACTTGATGCCGCGCTTGACGAACAGCCGCTCCAGCACCACCGCGACATCATCGTCCTCGATCGGCAGAAGATGATCGAGCATCTCGATGACGGTCACCTCAGTGCCCAGCGCGTTGTAAAAATCAGCAAACTCACAGCCAATCGCCCCGGCCCCGATGATCGCCATCCGCTTGGGCTGCTTGGGAAGCGTCATCGCATCCCGGGCGTTAACCACCTGCTGCCCGTCAAATTTCAGGAACGGCAGTTCGGTGGCGCGAGCGCCCGTAGCCAGGATAATGTTGGTCGCGGTGACTTCTTTGCTGCCCTCTTTGTTCGTGTATTTCACGCGATGCGGGCCAAGGATCTGCCCGGTGGCGATCTCGTGCTTCACCTCGTATTTGCGGAAGAGATGGCCAATGCCGTTCTTCAGCTTGTCGGCAATGGCGCGCGACCGGCCGACGATTTTCGTGAAGTCGACCTGGAGATTCTGGAACGTAATCCCGTGCGCTTCGGCCTCCGTGCGCAACTTGCGGACAAACGCCCCGTCTTCGAGAAGCGCCTTGGTCGGAATACAGCCCCAGTTGAGACACGTGCCGCCGAGGTTTTCCTTCTCGATACAGAGCACCCGCTTCTTAAGCTGCCCGGCCCGAATCGCGGCCGCATACCCCGCCGGCCCGCCGCCGATAACGATCAGATCAAAGTTGTAATTGGCCTTCGCGGCCGGCGCCGCTTGAGCCTTCACCGCAGGCGCGGCGACGGGTTCTTTCGCGGGCTGCGATGGAGGGGGAATTCGCGTTGGGGCGGCCGGTTTCGCAGGCGCGGCCGGGGCGGCTGCTGCACCTGCAGCGTACTGCTTTTTAACGTCCTCGGCCTTTTCGCTGGCTTTGGCAATGACGCCGACAAGGCCGCCGACTTTGACCTTTTGACCGGGCTGGGCAGCGATAAACGCGAGGGTTCCGCTGTCGTACGCCTCCAGCGGCATATTAGCCTTGTCGGTTTCAACTTCAGCGATCTCATCGCCGGCCTTGACCTTGTCGCCTTCTTTTTTGTTCCACTTGATGAGTGTCCCCTCAGTCATGGTGTCGCTGAGCTGGGGCATGGTGATTTCTGCTGGCATCGAAACTTTCTCCGACATAAGTGTAGGCCGGGAAAGATAGCGGAAAGGAATGGGGTTGTCTTGCGGCCATCAGCCTTTGAAATGTTTGTTCAACACCATCTTCCGCAGCCGGGAATCCGAGTCCGTGGTCGGGTGAACCTGGGGCGTCATCACCACTTCGCTGAAATCGGTGCGGCAGACACCGTTGAAGCCGATCATGAGCTGGAAGCGGGGTTTGATCGAGTTGCGGCTGCCGTAGTGGAAACAGCCGGAGGACTCGATAAAGAGCACGGAGCCGCGCTTGCCCGTGAACTCGATGACCTCCTTGCGATCGACCACGGAATACATCTCCTCGTCGCTGACACGGTAGCCGCGCGACTTGCCCCAGTAGCCAAGCTGGGTGGCGACCCGCTTCGACACCGACTTTGGCAGGAAAGTCCACGGGCCATGCGCGGACGTCGTATCCTCGAGGAGCACAATGACGTAGAAGTTGGGCAGCGAGTAATAGTCGATGTGAAAGAGCTGGCTGTCGTGCGGCGCGTCGGGCTGTTGGTCGAACGCAGCGTTGGATTCGACAAAGCGAATGCCGGGAGGAAGGGTGGTGGACAGCGCGGGAATGCACTGGAGGTAATCGGCGGCAACGGCGATCACGTCGCTCGAAGTCGTAAAGTCCATGATGGATGGATATTTTTCGACATCCTGTGGGGTCCAGACGTCCTGAAAATAGCTGCGGTAAACTTCACCGGGAAGGCGCTGGCCGGCGCGCTCGGAAATGATCTCCCTGGAATCGTTGAGGACGCGATCAAGATGCGGGAGCGTCATCGAAGTGTCGAGAGCCCAGCCATCGTTCATCTGGACGCGCGGGCGCACAAGCGGCCCGTTCTCCTGAACGAGTTCGTCAAAGTGTTCACGATACATCTTGCGACGCCAATTGTCGGTCCGGCCAAACTTCAGGCGGTTGTAGGCGTGGGCAATCCGCATGGTCTTGGCGATGCCAAGCCTGGACATGTGATCGCGATGAAGGCGGGCGGCGACGGGATGGAAAAGTTTGTCGAGCTTGGACGTGGGCATTGTCATTCTCCCGCAGCTAAAGGATGCGCACTAACTGGCCGCCAGTTCGTGCTTGCGTTAGTCTGTCTGATTGTCACTTTATCGGAATATTTGCTTGCGAGAAGTGATCGAGGGGTACGAATTCGTTTTGCGAAAGAGATACGATGCCTGCAATTTATCGACGCGCACTGGTTGGATTGTGCCTTTTATTGGGCTCGTGGGCCGATGCCAAGCCATCCACACAACCGACAACGCACGGAGTCGTGATTGAAGTGGACACCTCGCAGGTGCCGGAGATGGCGGAGTACGGCATAGCCGTACAGAAGGTGGCCGAACAGTGGTATCCGATCGTAAGCGCCTTGCTGCCCGGCGAAGGGTTTACCCCGCCGCAGCATGTTGTGGTTACCTTTAAGAAAGACATGGACGGCGTCGCTTATACCCAGGGCGACGCGGTGTTTTGCGCTCCCAAGTGGTTCAAGGACCATCCGGACGATGTCGGCGCGGTCGTCCATGAGCTGGCGCATGTCATTCAACATTACGGGCGAGGCAAGCGGCCGGGTTGGCTGGTGGAAGGGATCGCCGATTATGTCCGCTGGTTCAATTACGAGCCGATGGACAAGCGGCCGCACCCGCGTGCGCGCGATGCCAAGTTCGACGCCAGCTATCAGACAACCGCCGCGTTCCTCGACTGGGCGCAGAAGTCCTACGATAAGGATCTGGTCATCAAGCTGAACAACGCCTGCCGCGACGCAAAATACAGCGACGACCTGTGGAAAGAGTACACGGGAAAGAGCATGGAAGAGCTGGGGGCGGAGTGGAAGGAAAGTCTGAAGAAGCCGGAGGCAAAGCAATGAAGACGATGAAGGCGCTGGTCAAGAAGAAACGCGAGGAAGGGCTCTGGCTGGACGAAGTGCCGGTGCCGACGATCGGCATCAACGATGTTTTAATCGAGATTCTCCGCACCGGAATCTGCGGCACCGACGTCCACATCTACAACTGGGACGCGTGGGCGCAGAAGACGATTCCGGTGCCGATGGTCGTCGGCCACGAGTTTGTAGGCCGAATCGTCGACACCGGCTCAAACGTCAAAGACTTTCACGTCGGCGACATCGTCTCAGGCGAAGGCCATGTGGTCTGCGGTCGCTGTCGCAACTGCCTGGCCGGCCGGCGTCATTTGTGCAAGGACACACAGGGCGTCGGCGTCAATCGGGCCGGCGCGTTTGCGGAATATCTCGCGCTGCCGATGTCGAACGTATGGGTGCACGACCACGTGGAGGAGGGAGGCCACACCTCGCGCATCCCGCGCGATGTGCAGTCCATTTTCGATCCATTCGGAAACGCGGTGCATACGGCCTTCCACTTCCCGGTCCTGGGTGAAGACGTCCTCATCACGGGCGCAGGCCCCATCGGCATCATGGCCGTCGCCATCGCCCGGCACGCCGGAGCCCGCTTCGTGGTCATCAGCGACGTCAATCCCTACCGCCTCGACCTCGCCAAAAAGATGGGCGCAACCCTCGCAGTGGACGTCAGCAAGGAACGAATCGCCGACGCCCAAAAGCGCCTCGGCATGAAAGAAGGCTTCGACGTCGGCCTCGAAATGTCCGGCAGCCCCGAAGCCTTCCGCGAGATGCTCACCAACATGGCCCACGGCGGAAAGATCGCCATGCTTGGCATCCCGTCAAAGGAGATGGCCATCGACTGGAACACGGTTGTATTCAATATGCTCACCATACAAGGCATCTACGGCCGCGAAATGTACGAGACGTGGTACAAGATGACGGTAATGCTGCAGTCGGGGCTGGATCTTTCGCCGGTCATCACCCACCATTACGACTACACAGAATTCCAGAAAGGCTTCGATGTCATGCGGTCGGGTAAATCGGGAAAGGTGATACTGAACTGGAACCAAGGGTAGTTCTCAATCGTTCGACAATTCAGATCAGGAGCCGCCATGGCGCGCAGCACATTTGAAGAAGTAGCGTGGACGGAAATCATCAACCCATGGATGACCGGCCATTGGATCGATAGTACGATTACGACATCCAAGATGCGCCCCGACGATCCTTTCGCCGACACGGGGCCTGTACTTGAGCGTCTCCTTAAGGCTGGCGTGGCGAAGGATGACATCTGCCGGCTAGCCCGACACGTCAGCTACGAATCATGCTTCGAGATGCTCACGACCATGGAGGAGGAGAAGCTCTGCGAAGAAGGCCTGCACGAAGGATTTCTAAGCGGCGATCCGAGTGGCATGGACGGGCGACCCGGGTCGTGGCCAATTGCAAAAGAGAATCCGCAACGCAAGGCAGGAATTTCGGTTACTCCTCTTCTGATTGTCGCGAAAGCCGCAGAGATGGACATCTCTCCCGATGGCACTCAAGTCCTCGCAGCCCCAGGCAGCGTTTCTTCCGGCCTGGTCACCGTTTGGAATGTAAATTCGAAGGCGGAAATCAATTCATTCAAGTCGCTCCCCAACATTCGCGGCGCCGTATTCTCTCCGAACGGGAAATCCATCGCGATCGGCGCGCACAGCGGCGCAATGTCCGTCCATGATGCAGCAACAGGCCGGCAAGTATGGAAAAGCAAGTCGACAAATTGCGAGATTAGCGATGTCGCATGGACATCCGACGGGACTGCCGTGATGTGCGCAGGCTCTGATAAATGGCTGAACATTCGGGACGCAAAAACCGGTAAGGAAATCGCTCGCCTCGAAGTGGACGGCAGCCGCTTCGTCAGTCGCGTAGCGGTTTCGCACGATGGACTGACATTGGCCGCCGCAAGTTTTTCTGACACTCGAGGGTCACTTGCCACATTCTGGAATTTCAAAACACGCGAGCAAGTAATAACTTTTAAGATTGAGGATTACAGAGTATTTCAATTGAGCGGCGACGGTACACAATTACTTGCCGGTGGATCACGAGGCGTCTTCTTCTACAGCCCTCAAGATGGCCGTCAAATACGATCGCTCAAGATCACGGACGTCGGCGAAGTCGCTCAATCCCCCGACGGCCAATTGCTCGCTGTCACGGACAGCATGGATCCATTCCGAATCTTCGACGCCCACACCGGTGAGCTGCTCAAGACGATGGACTTCAAAAAAGCTTGGCTTTGGAAACCGGTGTTCTCCCGCGACGGAAAGCTCCTGGCCTTGCCAGCAGATCGAAAAGGCTACGTCTACGAAGTTGATAAACTCCTCGCAAAGTAATCTCCATTGAGGTCACGGGACGCATCATGGCTTACAAAAGATTCCAATCTCACATCCAGAAACAACTGGCAGATATCAATTCCGCCGGGCTTTCGAAGGCTGAGCGGGTGATCATCACTGCGCAGCGGCCACATTTGGCTACTGTTGCGCGCGGAAAGTTGCTGAACCTGTGCGCCAACAATTACCTCGGCCTGGCCGATCATCCAGAGGTTATCGCGGCCGCGAAGGAGGCGCTGGATCGGTGGGGATACGGGATGGCGAGTGTGCGTTTCATTTGCGGAACGCAGCAAATTCATAAGGAACTGGAAGCGGAGCTGAGCGGGTTCTTGAAGACCCAGGACACGATCCTCTATTCCTCGGCCTTCGACGCCAACGGCGGCCTCTTCGAAACCCTCCTCGGCGCTGAAGACGCGATCATCTCCGATGAGCTCAATCACGCCTCCATCATCGACGGCGTGCGCCTCTGCAAAGCCCAGCGATTCCGTTACCGCAACAACGACATGGCCGAGTTGGAAACGCGTTTGAAAGAATCCGCAGGTGCACGATTCCGCATGATCGCCACCGACGGCGTCTTCTCCATGGACGGCATGCTGGCCAATCTGCCGGCGATCTGCGAGCTGGCCGACCGGTACGATGCCCTGGTGATGGTCGACGATTCGCACGCAACCGGCTTCATGGGCAAGACCGGCCGAGGAAGTCACGAGCACCACAATGTGATGGACCGCATCGACATCCTCACCGGCACCCTCGGCAAAGCCCTTTCCGGCGGCTCCGGTGGCTACACGTCCGGCCGAAAGGAGATCATCGACCTGCTGCGGCAGCGGTCCCGGCCTTATTTGTTTTCCAACTCTCTTCCGCCGGCCATCGTGGCCGGAGCGATGAAAGCAGTTTCGCTGCTGGCAGGTTCGACGGAGTGGCGCGACCGCCTGGAAGAAAACACCCAATACTTCCGCGGCGCGATGGCCAAAGCCGGTTTCAACATCGTCCCGGGCACACATCCGATCGTGCCCATCATGTTCGGCGACGCGACACTGGCCGGGCGGGTCGCCGAGCGATTGCTCGATCACGGAATCTACGTCATCGCGTTCTCGTTCCCGGTGGTAGCGCAGGGAAAGGCGCGAATCCGCGTGCAGGTTTCGGCCGCGCACAGCCTCGCCGATCTGGAGTTCGCTGTTGAAGCTTTTCTTCGGGTGAAAAAGGAGATGGGAATCTAGCGCGGCGTCAGCGCCTTCATGCCAAGGGCGACGCGGGTCTGGTTGACATGCCCCCAGAGATGGTGGTCATCATGCAGAAATCGAGACAGCGCAGTCGTGGTCACATTGAGAGTAACGGCCGCCCGAGGCACACTCCACTGGGTCGACTTCAACACATCAAGCACCACTGCGAGGGCCGCAGGATAGCGGGGATTTTTGGGCGAAATGTGCAGCCCGGAATATTCGACCAGCCATGCAGGCGGTTGAAAGCTGAGTGGATCGATCACCTCGCGCGGCGCTTCAATGGCCAGCTTATGCCGCAAGGCGCGCAGGGCATGAATCCGATTTTCACGCTGCGAGCGCGACTCCGTCGCAACCGCATGAACGCCAGTATGCAGATGGGTGATGCGTACGGCCGCATTGGTCTTGTGCCGCTTCTGGCCGCCAGGGCCCGAAGCGACAAAAACCTCGAACCGGCATTGGGCAAGGAGCTTGTCGTCGGCGAGGTCGTAGGGTGCGCTGCGGTCCATCAAAACATTGTATATGCAGGGAGAATCTCACGGCTCAACTACCCCGAAGATCCCGGCAAAATCGCCGACGGCCTGATCTTGCGGATCGGCGGTCGGATAGAACTTCGAAATCACGCCGTCGAGGTAAATCGCGTCGTTGCACTTCAGCCGCGATTTGCAAAGTGTCGCCAGTTCGTGAAAGGTCACCGGCTCACGAGAGATCACGAAAATGGCCCGCCCTTTCTCGTCTATTCCCACCGCACTTCGAATGTGTCGATTCGTCGACGTCACGGAGAACTGTGCGTTGATGCTGCCTTCACTCAGAAGCAGCGGCCCGGATTGAACGGCGAGCGAAGGGTGTGCACCCGAATTCTTGAAAGCAACCGATTCGAGAATTCGGGCGCCGGCGCCATCAAGAAAGAAGACGCCGTTGGGCTTGAGGTAGAAGTTGCCTTCACCAACATTGAGGTTGAGGGGCGCGAGCTCCTGTCCGGATTCAACGTGAAGGCCGGACGGTGTGAAGTTCTGGTCGAATAGTGTGCGCTCGGCGAAGTGCACGGCCAGCAACCGGTCTATGTCGCGTGTTCCAGTTGAAGGTTTTCTTTCACGTCCTGGGCCTTCCATACATCCGGCAGGAACTGATCCAGTTCGCTCATCGGCGTGCTGGCGATTTTGGC
>JBBRHH010000110.1:0-12951 GCA_038222915.1 Tepidisphaerales bacterium | reverse complement strand
GTCGAGCCGGGCGTAGATGTTCCAGTCGATGAAGCGCAGATCGTCGCCAATGGAATAGTTGCGATAGTCGGCAAACTCGACAGATTGCCCCCGGCGCTTGGAGCGCCGCTCGCCCTTCATCTTGCCGGAGAGAAGTTTGCGGGAGACGACGTCGAGTTGGTCCAGGCGGGCCATGAACTCGGAGGAGAGAAGGGGTTCTTTTTTTTCTACGATTTCGGGCATGTTGGCGCGTGTCCTGCTTCCAAACGCTCAGGGTGAACTACGATCGGCGGTCTTCCGGATCGGGCTCAACGTCCGGCACTTTCGAAAGAAGTTCCCGATAGCGAGTCAGGTCGCCGTTCGCAGCCCTACGCTCCAGATATCCGGAGGTCAGAAGTACCGAGACTTTCTCCGCCAGCGCCAAAGCTACGAACTGATCGACTGACACCTGGTCCTCTCGCGCCAATTCCTCCACCTGCTGAAGGATAGAGTCAGGAACGCTCACTGTAATCTGGGTCATGTGCCTGCCTCCAATAACTTCATGAAATCGCCCGGCGTGATCGCGCGAATTCCAGACGACTCAACGCCTTTAAAGTCTCGAATGTTATGCGTCACTATGAAGTCGCCGTTAGATTTTACCGCAAGTTCCAAAATAAATTCATCTCCTGAGTCCGGCAAAAATGGTCGCCAGAGATAGTGGATTTCATGTTTGGCCGCGACAAGGCATAGTGCATTAACCGCTTGCTCCGCGTCACCCGGCCCAAAGTCGTCGCGATGAACGCGCCTCTTCAATATGCTTTCATATTCAACCGCCAATGCAACGGACATCTGAATCTGAACATCCGGCGAGGGCAATAACGACAGGATTTCAAATGATGCACCACGCCGCGAGCGAAAGCCGGAAACAACGACGCTCGTATCCAACACAATGCGGTACATCCTACACCCGTCCCGCCGCCAGTTCCGCCTCAATCGTCGTTGGCACATCGGCCAGCAATTTCTCCAGCACCATATCAGTGGTGATCCCCTCGGCCTCGCCTTCGAAGTTCAGGATCACGCGGTGCCGCATGGCGGCCACCGAAACTGATTTGATGTCTGAGAACGCCACGTGAAATCGGCCGTCGAGGAGTGCTTTTACCTTTGCCGCCAGCGTGATCGCCTGGGCCGCACGGGGGCTTGCGCCTACGCGAAGGAACTGGTTTACCATCGGTGTCGCGAACTGGCCCTGCGGGTGCGTCGCGAGTGTCACGCGGATCGCGTAGTCCTGCACGTGCGGCGCGATCACCACGCGCTTGACCAGCGCCTGATGCTCGATGATTTTTTTGTCGTCCAGCACCGCATTCACATCCATGCGGTGCGCCGTCGTCGTCCGATCCAGGATCATCTTCAGTTCTTCGCGGTTCGAATATTTCACCAGCAGCTTGAAGAAGAACCGGTCCAACTGCGCCTCGGGCAGAGGATAGGTTCCCTCCTGCTCCAGCGGATTCTGCGTGGCCATGACGAAGAACGGTTCTTCGAGCTTGCGGATTTGGCCACCCGCCGTGACCTGCTTTTCCTGCATCGCCTCCAGAAGCGCGCTCTGCGTTTTGGGCGTTGCACGATTGATTTCGTCCGCAAGCACAATTTGCGCGAAGATCGGGCCGGCCATGAACGTGAACTGCCGCTGGCCGTGCTCGTTTTCGAGGATGACGTTTGTGCCGATGACGTCGGCCGGCATCAAGTCGGGCGTGAACTGGATGCGGTTGAACTTCAGATTCAGCGCCTGCGAGAGCGCGCGAATGAGCGCCGTCTTGCCCAGACCCGGCACGCCTTCTAGGAGGGCGTGGCCGCCAACGAATAGACATGTCAACACGCCGTTGACGATTTCTTCGTGGCCGACGATCGCCTTGGCGATCTCCATCTGCACCTTGCGATAGTCCTGGCGAAACTCATCGCACTGTGCCTGAAGCTGCGGATCAATACCAGCCGGTAACTGCGCCATAAAAATTCCTCAACTCAAAATTCAATCTCAATCTTCGCACGTCGGCCCCACTCATTCCCCCTGCTCCTTCTGTCGGATCTGCTCCTGCGCCCGCCGCTTGGCTTCCAGCAAACTCCCCGTATGTCCGCCCGCGGCCGGCGGCTGCGTGCCCTTGGGCTTGATCTCTTTGGGGGCCGACGGCAATGGCTTGTTGCTCGCGCCGCCCACGACCTGCGAGATATCGCCCTCGACTCCCTTGGCCTCGAACTTTGCGGATTTGCTCGGCAACGCCGGCGGCGGTCCGCTTGCCTTCTCCTGCGCCCCAAACCGCGTCTCGGCCACGCCCTCGCGCACTTTCTTGAGTGCATCCAGCGTCTGTCCGCTCTCGACTTTTTTCGCCAGCGTCCACATCCGCACCCATTCGGCCACGTGATGACCGGCCGCCTGCATCGTCATCCAATCCAGCGCGATGCGCCGAACGGCCACGTCAATGAGCAACAACACCACCAGCAGCGGCAGCAGAAAATCCCGCACGGGCAGCGGCGACCAATCCACCTTCAGGTTGTCCTTCGTAAACAACTTCGCATTCTCCACGTCCCACGCGTCCAGCGTCCGGCCGCCGGTTCGCTTCGCGATCTGCTCCAGCAACACGTCATTGCTTTCCAGCTCGCGAAATTCGGGCGACTCGCTCACTGAAAGTCCCGCCATCAACCAGCCTGAATCCTCTTTCTTCTGGCCGCGATAATTGAGCGCCATCACATAGTTCCCGTCCTTGTGCACTTCGAATTCGCCGTCGTACATGCCCGGCCCGTTTTGCACCAGCCGCACATCCTGGGTTTCGCCGGCATCGGTCGCCCGCCCCACCGTTCCCGACAGATTGAGGAAGTTCAGAAACCCACTGTCCTTCCGCAGCGCTTCGACGTGAATCTTTCCGCGGTTCCCCTCGCGCGTCACCTGCACGTCAAAATCCGTCGACATGGGAGGCCTCTGCACGCTGCGCACCACCTGCGTCCACAGCTTCGCGTACATCGGCTGGCTCACCCAGTTCTGCCCCCAGCTATTCGTCGCATCGCTGGTGAACGCCACCGCCCGGCCAAGCCCGGTCTGCCACGACGCCAGCAACGGATCAACCTGCGATTTGCCCTCCGAATCCTTGGTCACAATGCTGAGCGGCATTTCGATCTGCGGCGCGTTCTTTTTGCTTGTCAGCACGTACCCCATCAGCTTTGAATACGATTCGATGCCCTGCACCTGCTCGTTGGGCGCTGCCTTTGCGACGTCATATCCCTTGTCATCCGTCTGCAGCAGCGTGCGCCGCACCGTCATCGCTTCCTTGATGAAAATCTGCGGCAATCGGCTCGGATCGGAATTGAGGGACGGATACGCCTTGCCCTTGGTCTTCTCGGCAATCTCCTTCATCGTTGGCGGTATCCCCTGCGCATCGCCGTTGTGCGGATAGACCGGCACGGTCGATACCGTCACCTTCGCCGCTTGAAATTGGGTGAAGGTCTGCGGCGTGGGCGGCGAGCAATCGCCATCGCTGATAATGATGACGTGCTTGCGCGCCGCGTTCGACTTGACCAGGCAGTTTTCGCCGGAGTTGGGCGTGCCATTGAGCGCAAGTTGAAGACAATCGTCGAAGCTGGGCATGTCGCCCAGTTGCATCTTCTTTACATGCTCCATCACGTCCGCGCCCGACTTCTTCTCCTGCAGCTTGAAATCCCATTGCGCCCCGCCGATGCCCCCGCCTGCTCCGCCGTGGTTCCAGCCATAGCTGATCACGCCGATTTCATCGCGCGAGCTGAGCGCCTCGATGGCCTTCAGCGCACACTTTTCGCCCCATGAATTCCCGTCCGGCATTTCGCACGAGTGCATGATCAGCACCAGCGCCCCCTTGGGCATCTGCCGCTGCGCTGGGATGTCCATGTTCACCGGGAGCACTTTTTCCAGCTGCGATCCCTGCCATCCTCCGGCGCCATACGATTGCGGCCCGCCGATCATCAACAGCCCGCCGCCCATTTCGTGCACGTATCTGGCCAGCAATCGGTCCTGGTCATCCCCCACCCGCGGCACGTTGGCGAGGATAATCGCGTCGTAGTTCTGCATCTGGATCAGGTCGGCAGGCAGGCCGTCGAGATTGACGTGATCCACGCGAAAACCGCCGGAAATCAATGCGCTTTCCAGAAATTTTCCACCCTGCTCGTTGTCGGTGTTGTCGACGTAGAGGACCTTGCCCGTCCCATTCACCATTACAAAAGTTCCGCCGGAATTGTTCTGCGTCAGCCGATCGACGGGCTCTTTGCCCGGCACATTGTCGGCCGTGAAGACTGCCGTGAAATTGTGAACGCCCTGCACCTTCAGTTCCGGAATGGCGATGTGCTCCACATGCAGCCGCGGCTCGACCTTCCCATCGCTGCGGCCGCTGGCGGGTTCCAGCTTGATGCGCCGCTCGGCATATTTCGTGCCGCCGTCCCCTTCCACGCGCAGCGTGCCTTTCACCTCGGTCAGATTTGTCGATTTCAGAAACACGTCCAGCGTGAACGGCTCATCCTCGCGCCGCCACGCCTTGCCGCTTACCACCTTCTCCACCATCACTTCATTGTGAACCGCGTACTTCAGTGGCATCACGTCGATCGGCACCTTCTGGGAAGACGCGGCCGCGATCGCCTCCTCGAGGTTGCCGCCGGCGGTTTGATTTCCATCCGAAATCAGCAGCAGCCGGTGCATGTATCCCTTTTGCAACGACGCCAGTCCAAGATTGATCGCGCCGGCGATGTCGGTCGTCCCACCCGGCTCGCGCAGGGCCCGCGCACCGATCGCCAGCGTCTTGTTGGGCATGGCGTTAATGAGGGCCGAGTCCGTAAACGTGATCAGCCCGATCTGGTCCTCTTCCGCCTTGTGCACTCCGTCCGAAGCTTTCGAGACGTAATCGATGACCGAATCTTCCTCGGTCTTGCCCGGAAAATCGCGATACAACTGGCCGCTGACGACGCTGGGGCTTACATCGCTCAGCACCATCACCTGTAAATCGTGGTTTTTGCGGGAGACCTGCAACCCCGCCAATAGCGCCACCAAAACCAGCAGCACCGCGAGCCGCGCGATGATCGCCACCCATTTCCGCACCCGTCCCATTCCCGTCAGCGAGCGCAAGCCAAGGAATACGATCGGCAACGAAAGTGCGGCGAGCAAAATCCCCGCCTGCCACGGCCGCATGTACTCAAAGTCCACCCAGTCGGCCAGCGGCAGCAACGAATTTGTAACCGGTAGAAATCCCACGCAATCCTATTCTATCAACTCTCGTCACAGTTACCCCCTCGCTGGAAGGGGGTGAGTCGCGGGACCACTCAGGCCATGCGAACGGCCGCATTAAAAACCAAAGACCTCCAGCCGATCGTTTCCAGAATCCACCACCACCATCCGATCATCCTTGTCCACCGCCACGGCCCACGGATACGCCAGTTCTCCCGGCTCGCGGCCGGCCTTGCCCCACGTTTTAATTCCGCGTCCTGTCGCCTTGTCGATCATCTGCACCCGATTGTTTCCAAACTCGCACACAATCAAGTGCCCCTCCGAATCCTGGTCCAGGCCATACGGAAAACGCAACTGGCCCAGTCCCGATCCGAGTTCGCACATGATGCGCACGAAGGTCCCGTCGGTCTTGAACACGTCAATCCGGTGGTTGCTGGCATCGGTGATGTAGATGAGATCCTTGTCGATCAACATCGATTGAGGCCGGGCGAATTCACCGGGGCCCTGGCCGAATTTTCCGAACGTCCGGACCAGCTTCACCTCCGGCCCGCTCAGATCAAACACCTGCACGCGGTCGTTGTCGCCGTACTCGCTCACGTAGCAAAGCCCGGCCGAGTCAAACGCAATATCTGTTGGATAAATAAACTCCCCGTCGCCATGCCCAAACTTCCCCCACTGGCGCAGTAGTTTCCCGTCCGGCGTGTACACCATCACGCGCGAGTAATGCGTATCCGGGACATACACATTGTCATCGGGCCCAACGCTGATCCCCACCGGCTTACCCCGCGCCATTTCCGGCATGTGCCAGTCGTTCAGACATTTGCCGTGGCGGTCCCACCGCTGCACGTGCGAGACGCGGTCCACCACATAAAAACAATCCAGCTTTTTTGAATAAACAATCCCCCGCGGATAAACCAACTGGCCGCGGCCGACGCCGGTTTCCCCCCAGATCGCTTCGGGCTTGCCACTCCCGCCACAGCCGGTCGCGACAAGCGCACACGTGCTGACACACAGAATCAGGCGGATCGCACGTGCAATTGAATTCAACCTACAGATCAAAGATCCGCCCATTCTCGCTCGACTCGCTCACGCGACAGCCGCCGATCACTTCTTGTTCGACTCGGCCTCCATCGTCCTGAAATATTCCTTGGTCAGCTGAGCCGACTTGCGGTCCACGCGCGAATCATCCACGTCTTCGGTCTGATCGCGCTGGCCGGCCGCGGCTACCTCGCGGATCTTCGCCGTGTCCGTTCCCTTGATGAACTGACCATCGCGGATCAGGGTATTTGCGATCACCTTTCCGTTGGGATCGTTTAACGTCGGGGAGTTCGCGTGAATCGTGTCGAAGGGCGCATCCTGTTTTCCGATGCTCCCACCCGCACCAACGCCGGGACCGCCCTGACCCTGGCCGTTGGCCTGCTGTTGACCTGGATCACCGGCCTTCCATTGACCCTGTCCCGCACCCTGACCCTGACCTTGCCCCTGTCCGTTCTTTCCCTGGCCGCCCTGTCCCTGGCCGTTTTGCCCGGGACCATTCTGACCCTGCTGACCTGCGGCAATCTGCCCCGCCGCCTGACCCGCCGCGGCGGCGGCCTGCTGTTGGGCATTCGCGATATCCGCCGCGTCCTGCTTCATCGCCTGCATCTGCCCAACGGCATTCTGCATGGCCTGTTGCATCGCCTGTTTACTTTGTGCCATTGCCTGCCCGCTCTGGCTTCCACCATTTTGTCCCTTGGCACTGGGCTGACCTGCCTGCTGTTGCGCGCCCTGCTGCATAGCCTGCGCCATCTGCTGGGCGGCCTGCGCCATCTGGCCGGCCTGCGACTGCGCATTCGCATTTGCCTGACCCTGCGCGATCTGCTGCTGTAATTTCTGTATCGCCTGCTGCTGTTGCGGGTTGGGCCCCTGCCCGCCATTCATCTGCTGTGCGGCCTGCTTGGCCATCTGCTGGACCTGCTGCGCCGCGTCCTTGTTCCCCGCAGCGGCCTGCTGCATCAGCTTCTGCATCTGCTGCGCCTGCTCCTTGGACTTCTCCGGGTCCTGGCCCATCGCCTGCAACTGCTGCTGGAGCGCTTTCTTTGCCTCCTCCTGCACCGCGGGATCGTCCCCGCGCTTCTGCAGTTCACGCGCCAGGTTCGCCATCTGCTCGGCGGCCTTCTCCTGCTCCTTCTGATCCAGCTTGTCGAATTTGTCCGTGAGCTTTTCGAGCTTATCCAGCGCCTTGCCCACATCGCCGTTGGCGATATCGCGATGCGCGTCGGCCACCGGTCCTGTCTCGTCTGCGCCGGGGGTTGGAACCGCAAATGTCTTGCGCGCTTCCTCCTGCGCCTTGGCCGCGTCTTTAACGCGCTTGGCCTCGTCCTGCATCGCCTTGTTCAGGTCCTGCATCGCCTGCGCCGCCGTCACCTGCGCCTTGTCCACATCCGTGATCGGTTTGTCGACGATCTGTTCCAGCGCCTTGCGGATCTGCTTCACCTGCTCCGGGTCGCCCCAGTGCTTCACGTCGACAACGTCAACTTGTGCGAGGTTGTCCTTGGCGATTTTGCGCACCGCCTCCACCTTCGCGATCTGTGCGTCATGATTTTTCGCGGCCTCCCGATGTCCAAACACGTCAAACAACGGCAGGTACATCGCCAGGATCGCAGCCACCGCAATCGGAATCGCCCAGAACGCGGCCTGCGGCAGTTCCAATCCAAACTGCCCCGCCAGGTTCACTTTCTCGGCCGACTGTTCCGCATCACGTACTGCGGCCTGCGAGAAAGCATCAGTATCGCGGCGCACATAGAGCGCCGTGCTGAACTTCTCAAACAGATTCAATTTCTGATCGATCTGCACGGCCGCATGTCGCGCACTGGGCCGCCGATAAATCGCCCAGCCCAGGGACACCAGCACGCCAATCCCTGCCGCCAGCGCAATGGTCAATGGCGGGACTCGGAATCCAATGAACTTATAAACCAGAACCCCAAGCAGAAGGGCACTGGCCACCATCAGGGCCGCCCACCCCAGCGACTCGACAAAAATGCCCAAAGCCATCTTCCGCCGCACCGCGCCAATATGCTGATCCAACCGGCTCATGGCAGCTCCCTTGCGAAAAAGAGGAAACCTGACTGAGGCATTATATCTAGTGTCCGCCACAAGGAACACGCCCAACCCCAACGAAAGTTCCGAAAGTTCGGCCAGAGTTCTTCATTCACCATCTGACCGAAAACCGCGTATTTGCGACTAGCGCGTGGTCAAACCACCCCCCCCCTCAAACACTACTACGGTGGTCAGCGGCACGCGATTCAGCTTTCGATGTCCAAGCCGATGTCGAGTGCTGTTGCGGAATGGGTGATGGCTCCTACCGCGATGCGATCGACTCCGGTTACGGCGACTGATCGAACTGTCTCCAGGGTGATGCCGCCGGACGCTTCCAAGTCAATCTTTCCCTTTTTTCCGGCCTTGTCGCGGATTTCTACGGCGGCCTGCATGGCCGGGCAGTCCATGTTGTCGAGGAGGATCACGTGAATGTTGTCGACCTTCAGCACTTCACGGAACTGGTCGAGATTATCGACTTCCACCTCGATGAGACGGGTGGAATCTTCGGCGCGGCTGGTCGCGACGATGCTTTGGAGATGGCTGGCCAATTCCTTGACGAACACGGCGGCGATGTGATTGTCTTTTACGAGCAGGCCGTCGAAGAGGCCAATGCGGTGGTTGAAGCCGCCGCCGCAGCGGACGGCGTATTTGTCGAGCAAACGATGGCCGGGCGTGGTTTTGCGGGTGTCGTAGATTTTCGCGCCGGTGCGGTCGACGCGTTTCACGTAGCGCTGCGTCTGAGTGGCGACGCCCGACATGCGTTGCAGGAAGTTCAGGATGACCCGCTCGGCCGAGAGGAGTGATCGCATTGGACCGCGGATGCGGAGCAGCGGCGTCACCTTCGCATCGCTGAACCGGCCTTCGATCAAATCCAGATGAAAGCCTGGAATCTGTTCGACGCGGAGGCGTTCGTCGTAGACGCCGCAGATCATCGGGACGATCGGGAGGCCGCAGGCGATGCCAACGTCCTTCTGCAAGAGCGTTCCGACGCCGACCGCGTCGGCGGCAACCAGCAGGCGGCTGGTGACGTCGTCGTCGCGCATGTCCTCGCGTTTGGCAAGGTGAATTATTTCGCGGATGTCTTCAAATGACGGAAACGGATACATCGTGAAACTCTCCCATCACTGTAAAGCTGTCGTGTAACTCTACACCATTATAGCGCGGGCGGTTCGCATTCATCTCAACCCTCCCGAAGTTACAAACTCTCATGGCGGGCAGGCGTTGTTCTGCCAAACGAGGCGAGACCACGGTATTCTTCGGCCATGACGATCCAGGCCATCTGCGTGATCGGTTACCGATCCATCAAGCACGTTTACCTTCCTCTCGAAAGGATCAACGTGCTGGTGGGCCCGAATGGCTGCGGCAAGACGAATCTCTATCGGGCCATATTTCTGATCCATCGGGCGGCGCAGGGCCGGCTGGCGCAGACGCTCGCGGAAGAAGGCGGGATGCAATCGGTGCTGTGGGCCGGCGAGCGCCGCAAGGGGCCGGTCCGGCTGCAGCTTTCGGTACGGTTTGAGCAATATTCCTATCACCTGGAATGCGGACTTCCGCAGCCGAGCGAATCGCGATTTCATCTGGATCCCGAAATCAAGGAAGAGCGGATCTACTGGCACGAAGGCCAGAAGAAATCTCAGTTGCTGGGGCGCAAGCATTTGAATGTCTGGGCTCGTAACGCTGAAGGAACGCGCGTCGAATTCCCGGGGTTGGTGTCGCCATCGGAATCGGTGCTGGCCGAGATCCGTATGCCACACTTGTTTCCGGAGTTGTCGGTGCTCCGGCAGGAGATCCTTCACTGGCGGTTTTATCATCAGTTCCGGACGGATGCTGACTCACCGATTCGCCACCCGCAAGTCGGAATTCGGACGCCGGTCATGGCGCATGACGGCCGGGATCTTGCGGCGGCGATCCAGACCATTTTTGAGATCGGGCGGGGCGACCTTTTTTATGAGGCGATGCAGGCCGCGTTTCCTGGCACTGGATTGCAGATCGCGGGCGCTCAGCGATTCTCTGTGCAGATGATGGTGCCCGGTGTTCCGCGTTGGTTTGAGGCGACCGAGCTGTCGGACGGGATTCTGCAGTATCTCTGCCTGCTCACGGCGCTGCTCTCGCCCCGGCCGCCTACACTGATGGCACTCAACGAGCCGGAAAGCTCCATCCACACCGACCTGCTGGCGCCGCTGGCGAAGCTGATCGTGGACGCGTCAGTCGATTCTCAACTTTGGATTACCACCCACGCGATGCGGTTGGCCGACGCGATTTGCAGCGACTCGGGGTGCCCGCCGATCCAGCTTGAAAAGGTCGACGGGCTGACGCGCATTCAGAACCAGACAACGCTGCAACGCGTGACGACGATTTGAGATGGCAACTTCGTCATTTCGCCGACTAACCGGGATACATGTAGTCGAACGTCATGCCGCCGATCTCGACTTTCACATCGCACATCAGCCCCCGCCCGGATATGATCGCACGATCATGAACAACCTTCCGCTCAAACACCTCTGTCTTCTTCCCCTCTTCCTCCTCAGCTTCGGCTGCTCCGCCCTCAACTTCCAGAAGCCGTCGGCCACCATCAAAGGCATGCAGCTTCAGAATGTCACGGCGCAGGGTTTCACGATGAACTTTGACGTGGACGTGAATAATCCGAACGCGGTTGAGTTACCGCTGACGGCCGGTGATTACAAGATCGGCGTGTATGGTTCACAAATTGTCGAAGGCAAAGTGAAGCCCGAAGGCGCTGTCCCCTCACACGGTTCACGCAGCGTCAACGTGCCGGTCAATCTCACCTTCGAAAACCTGCTCGCGGTCGGCAGCGGCCTAACCAAGAGCGGCGGCGACATCCCCTTCGATTTCGACGGCGGCCTCTCCTTCGGCAGCGGCGGCGGCCTGCTCGGCGATATGCGCGTGCCACTGCGCTACTCAGGGACGATGCATTTGAAGACGATCCTGAGCGATGCCGCAATCCTGCTGAAGAGTCCATCGGCGCGGGCGCTGGCGGAGAAGGTATTAGGGAAGTTGTTGAACTTTTAGTTTCAAGATTGATCGCAGTGTTGCCACTTTTGATCGCGCTAACGATTATTCGGTCGTCCTCTCACTTGCCTCAACGGCGGCTACAACCAAAGGTTCTGGCCCGACCTTTCCGAGTTGTACATCATCGGTCAAGGTTTTTGCGAACGACTTCGCATCAGTGGGCTTCAACGCCAAAATCGTCGCAACTATCGCCTGCATGGTAGTACTCTTTCCACCTTCTAGGCCGGCAGACACGATGATTTTCGCTATAACGCTTGGATTCTTAATCGCGTGTTGTGCCCTCACGATCTGAAACTCGGCTTGGCACGAATTAAGACATTTCTGAAACAGTTCTGGTCCGATCTCTTCACGCAGAGTCGTCTCAAGATTTTTCTTGAAGCAGGCGAAATGTCTTTCAATCTTACAGGGCCAATCTTCTGGTTCCGCTCCTACAAGACGTAGAAGCTTTCGGTTGTCGTTCGCCTCGCCCTTCCCGGCGTCGCTATCCCAAACAAGGTAGGTTGGTATTCCAAGTTGTTTGAAGATGGCCGCGGGACGATTAAGATTATTTTTGCCACTGCATGGGATGACAGCGATTCCACGGCTTTCCAAGTCGACGTCCATTGATCGTGCAGTACCAAGAATGGCCGCTCGATCGTCGTCGCCTTCAACAAGAACTGCCACGTCGGCGAAAAATCCTTCGTTAACCAGTGGTGTCATTATGGTGCCTAGGCGCTGAAGCACCGTGTCGCGCGTGTATTCGACATCAGGTTTGCCGTCTGCTTCCCACAAAATCTTCGCGACCGCATCCAGATCCGCGCGAACAATTCTCGTCACCTTCGGCGTTTCAGCAGATCCATGCACTTTTCGAAGGACGCGAATCTGATCGATTCGATCAAGTCCTACGAGGAGTGGCGAGTGAGTGCCGTAAATCACTTGAACTTGGCCAGCCACGCCGGGGGCCGTTCCCTTACACAACTGAAGCAGAATCTTCGATAAGTGACGTTGTCTGTTAGGGTGTTGATAAAGCTCAGGTTCTTCTATCGCAAGCACAAGATTTGGCAACACCCGTTTGTCGGTGGTATTCTCCGGTTCATCCAAGCGTTTTGCAGACGCCTGCTGCTGCGCGGCGGCTAAGTGCTGAAGCATAGTCATGACAAAAGCCCGCTGTAAACCGTGTCCAGTTCGGCTGACCGATGCGGAAAAACCATCCTCGACGAGTCGAACTTCTGCCCGTGGAGTAGGAATGGATATGCCTTCAGGATCATCCCAATCTAATTCAATTCGGGCATCGGGAACATACTCGTTCAATGTTCGTGTCAGTCGTGTCGCGAGCTGATTCAATTCGTCTATATCTATAAGTTCCTTGTACTTCTGCTGTGTCGCCTTCACGAGGTCATTGATTTCTGGTTTATTCGCCAAGACGCTTCTAACAACCAAGTCCATCAAACTTGTCAGCGCCGACCCTTTCGATTCAGTAGCATCAGTTGCCGCTTCTTTGACCGCCGGAATGAAAAGGAACTGAGTGAATCTATCGTGTCCGTTCCGCGAACCGCAGTGGCGGAATCGGAAGTTTTCATCGGGCCGGCGATCGGGCGGTCGGGATACCGCACGGTTCGAGGGCCTGCGGCTGGGTCTCCGGATGGCGGCCGGGGAGAAGGGCGAGCGTGCGGAGT
>JBBRHH010000109.1:0-12957 GCA_038222915.1 Tepidisphaerales bacterium | reverse complement strand
CGCCGAGTTTTGCAACGAGGGCTGGGTCCATGAGATGGAGGGTGACTTCGTTGCCGTTGAGTGCAGGGCAGCGCTCGATGTCCTGGAGGCAGTACCAGCGGGTGTAGCCGGGGGCGGTGTGGCGCTCGGATTTTTTCAAGCTGATGCCGGAGGGGTTTAAGTGGAACTCGGGGGTGCGGTAATAGGGGCCGGCGTGGTTGTTGATGTTGCCGAGGATTTCGAGGCCGTCGGCGGGGAGCTTGTCGAGGCGGAAGCGGAGGTAGCTGGCGCGCGGTGCGGTGATGTCGCCGATCCAGGGGTAGATGAGTTTGTCGTAGGTGGTGAGGAAGGCGGCATCGACGATTGGGGCGGGGTCGGAAGCTTTGCCGGTGGTGTGGACGCGGAGTTCGTATTCGCCTTTTTCGAGGGTGGCGTGGCCAACCTTCCACCAGTAGGCGGGGGCGTCTTTTTCGAGTTTGTCGACGCGTGCGGTGTTGCACCAGTATTCGCCGGTGCCGGCGCGGGTGTCGTTTAAGAGATCGTTGGCTAGGTCGTCGACGCCTTTGTCGGTGGGTTCGGCCTTGGGGTCGGTGAGCTCGTGGCGCTGGGTGAGCTCGGGATCGCCGACGACGTCGCGGGATTTGTGGAGCGGGGCTTTTTCCTTGTAGAGGCGATAGCCTTCGGGGCCGCCGGTTTTGACGTCGCCTGCGTTTTGATTGAGGGGGCCTTGGAGGATGGTTTTGTTGGCGCGGAGGATTTCTGCCTGGAGAGGGGTTTGCTGGGATTTGCTGGGTTGGGTGATGCGGACCCAGAGGGTGTAGTCTCCAGGTTGTTTTGCGGTGAAGTGGAGAGTGGTTGGGGTGGGGTCGGTGGCGTTGGAGCGGATGATGATGAGGTGGGAATCGGTGTGGGGGCTGGGGGGGACTTCGGCGGCGTGGGGTTGGAGGGAGAGGAGGAGGGTGGCCGCGACGAATGCAGATTTCAGCGTGCAGAGTGCAGAATTACGGAGGGATTTCGTGATTTCAGATTTGATCATTTCGGATTTCAGATTTGAGGATGTCAGATTTCGCCTGTTCATCGGGCCAGGTCCTTCAGTCGCTTTCGCTCCCTCAGGATGACAGCTGGCGGTACTGGATGTTGAGGACATTTTGCTCGTGCTCGTGAAGGGTCAGGAGGGTATTTTCAGGCTTGCGTGAAGATCAGGGATCTGATTGGCCAGGTCGCTCAGTCGCTTTTCACAGGCTTCGCCCTCGTAACGTTCCGTGGCGAGGTTCCAATGATGCTCGAAATGGGCGGCGGCGAAGGTGTTGTTGCCGTGGACGCGGTAGATGTAGAGTTCGGGGGCGTCGAGGAGGATCACCTGCTTGAGTTGAAGGAGTTGTTCAACGACCGGCGTGTCCTCGCCTACGCGCAGCGATGGATAGCGCGTCAGGGCCGACTTCAGGGCGAGCAGCGATCCTTCCCATGGCCGACGTGTTGAGACGGCGAGGCGTTGCTGATTGGGCCACCAGATGGTCCATCGTTGCAGAAGGCACGCGTCGGCGTTGGCGTTGCGTATTGCGGCAAGCTGGCGATCGAGGCGCTCCGGGGCGTGCAGGTCGTCGTCATCCCATTGGCAGACAAACTGGCCGCGGGATGCATCGACGGCCGCGTTTCGCAGATCGCCGAGTGTGGGTGAGCTTGTGCCCGTCTCCACGACGCGGAGGCGGTTATCCTGCAACTGATCGATGAACTGCGCGAGCGCAGGGTCGAGTTGCTCGGTGACGATGAGGAGTTCGCGGTTTGAATATGTCTGGGCCCTGAAGCAGTTGATGGCGGTGCGGGCGAGCTCGAAGCGCCCCGTGCGGCTGACCATCATGCAGGAGACCAGCGGGACCGTCGCCGGAGTGTCGTGCTCGCCTGGGAATTGCAAAAGATCGCGGAGCGTCTCTTGATACCGGTTGTCGGGACAGCGCCAGGTGCAGGTTTCCCAGAAATATTCAAACTGATTGTCTGGCGACGTGTTTTGGCCGTGGAACTGATAGACGTAGAGGCGTGGCATGTCTACCGATACCACGCGGCTTTGGTGGAGGATCGCCTCGATGACCGGCGTGTCTTCCGCCCGCGCGAGCGGGGCATAGCGAGGTAAGGCGGATTTGGCGGCGAGGAGCGAACCCTCCCAAGCCCGGCGGCCACTGATACCCAGCCGCCGTTTCGCCGGCCAACTGAGGGTGAGACGTTCCAGCACGCAGGCGGCCGCGCCATGTTCGATCAGCGCCGCCACCTGCACGCGGAGGCGATCGGGGGCGTAGAGGTCGTCGTCGTCCCAGACGCAGATCAATTCTCCGGCGGCATGTTCGATGGCGAGGTTGCGCCGGTCGCCGAGGGAGGCGTCCGGGCGCGGGTCGAGCACGAGGCGCACCCTGGCGTTGGTGAATGCGTTCACCAGATCGATGGTCTCGCGGTCGTCGGCGGTTGCGAGCACGAGCAGTTCGCGGTCGGGGTAGGTTTGCTTTAGAAAACAGTTGATGGCGGCGCGCGCGAACGCGGGTCGACGGCTGGTCACCATGATGCACGACACGCTGGGAATGGGAGTGCGGGGAAGCGGCTGGCGTGGGAGATTCGGGTTGATGACTTTCACGTGAGGGATCGAACGGACGTCGAAGTCGGACGCGGGCTGATCGACGCTTTCGCAATACCGGAGCCACATCGCGCGGTAGGCTGACTCCATGTTGCGGGCGAAGCGCTGCGCGTCCGTGAGCGGCGATTGGCGCAGGCGTTCGCGCAGGGATGTGCGCAACGCCAGAAGGCGGGGCAGATCACCTGCGAGTTCAGTTGCGACGCGAACGTATTCGTCGGGGGTGCGGGCGATGAGCTCGGGGAGTTGGAGGAGGGTGAGTTGGCAGAGGCCGGCACGGCCGGTGGCGGTGTTGCCGACCAGAGTCACGACCGGCACGCCCATCCAGAGCCCGTCGAGACTGGTGGTGTGGCCATTGGAGGGGAATGTGTCGAGAGCGATGTCAATCTCATCGAACAAGTGAAGGAATTCCGTGCGCGGGCGATGGGTGACGAAGGTCACGCGGTCGGGCGTTACGCCGTTCTCACGAAGCACACCTAGTGCATTGGCGCGGTGGCGGCCTTCGGCGGCGAGGATGGTGATCCTCGAATCGGGCGTGGCGCGGAGCACGCGCGCCCAGAGCTCCAGAACGGGCGTATTGATCTTGCAAAAGTTATTGAGGCAACCAAAGGTGACGCGGCGATTGCGCTCGGCCGGCAGCGGGGCGACGCTGGACTCGGTGTCGAGCGGGTCGTAACACCAGAATGCGCCCGGGAGTCGAAGCGTCGTCTCGACATAGAGCGCTTCGTTGATGCCCGGCGGGTCGAGGTGCGGATCACTGATGCGGTAGTCCATCGCCTGCATTCCGGTGCTGCCGGGGTAGGCCAGCCAGCAGACTTGAACCGGCGCGGGCTTGCGCGCGAAGACGAGCGCGCGGTTTTCGGCGAGATGCATCGTCAGGTCGACCAACACGTCGATCTGGTCGGCTCGGACCTGGGCGGCGAGCTCTTCATCGCTCAGCCTGAGCACGTCCCGCCAGACATCGACATGGGAGCGGAGCTGGGTGGTGATCGTGTCCTGGTTCCGCGTGTCGCTGTAGCAGAAAATTTCGACGGCGGCGCGGTCGTGGCTACGCAGGAGCGGGAGAGTGAAGAGCGACTGGCAGTGCTCGCGGAAATAGGGCGACACGTAGCCGACGCGCAATCGCCGGGATGGGGTTTTGTCGTTGGGGAAGCGGGGGGAAGCGGGCGTGAATGGGTTGGCGTGACGCTGGGCCCAGCGCCGTTCTTCCGCGGCGCGCACTTCAGCTGCATCGTCCGCAGTGAGAAAGATCCGTGCGAAGAGCAGCGCATCGTGCGCGCGAGCATCGTCCGGGCGCAGGCGCAGGGCATTGCGAAGGCAATCGACGGCTTCGGGCACGCGGCCTTGCTCGAGCCGGAGACGTCCGAGATTGGCTTGCGCTTCGGCAGATTGGCTGTCGGCAGAGATGGCCGCGCGGTAGGCGTCTTCGGCCTCGTCTGGACGGTGGATACGCTGGAGCAACTGGCCTTTGGCGTTGAACGTTTCGGCCAATCCAGGCCCGTGCGATAGCGCTTGTTCGTAGGCGGAGAGCGCCTCTTTGGTGCGGCCGGCTTTGGACAGCAACATGCCGAGGTTGGTCCATGCGGGTTTATGTGCGGGATCCAGCTCGACGGCGCGGCGATAGCAGGACTCCGCCTGCTGGTTGTCGTATCGCGCCTGCAATACAACGCCAAGACTGTTGTGAACATCGGCTGAACCCGCGGGAGCCAATTGCAGCGCATGGTGCAGGGCAGAGATCGCGGCGTTATGCTCGCCAAGTGCATGGAGGGCATTGCCCAGCACCTGATGCGCGGCGGCGGTCGGCGCCTGCCTGATGACTTTCATGACGTGCGTAATGGCCTCGGTGGGATTGCCGGCGCGGCACAGCATTTCGGCGAGTGCCAGACGTGAGCCAGCGTGAGTGGGATCTTGGACCAGTGCCCGCTGAAGCCATTGGATTGCGGGGGCGTGCTGGCCGCGCTCGTGCATCACGGCACCGAGCAGCGCCATGGCCCGCGCCGAATCCGGCCAATGGATCAACGCTTCGCGGCAAGCCAGTTCCGCCTCGTCGAGACGCCCCGCTTTATGGTGGCCTATAGCGATTTTGACGCATTGAAGCAGATTCATGACAAATAGGCTGTTATTCGGGCAACGCCACGTGCAGAATATGCTGCGATAAGCGGCATATCCAAGCGCCGGCCGCTTGGATTCTGAGATTAGTACGCTAGCTTAGCACGCGGAGAATATGTAGCCGGATCGCTTGCGTGGATAAACACGCGTCGCTCATTTCTAAATTTGGGAGAAATACGAATGTTGGGAAGAAAATCTGCTGGTGTGCACAAAGTGAAGGCCGACCGTTCCCCGCTGCTCATGCGCGCTGCGGCGTCGGTGTGCGAGGCGCTGGAGAACCGGCGGCTGTTTGCGACGATCGTGGTCGACACGCTGGCTGATACGGTGGCGGCCGACGGCAAGACGAGCTTGCGCGAGGCGGTCGCGCTGGCGAACGCGGACAGCGGCGACGAAATTACTTTTGACGCGAGTCTTTCGGGGAAGACGATCACGTTAACCCAAGGCGATAACGGCGTGTTCGGCGAATCGGCGCTGACGCTGAGTTCACAGATGACGATTGAGGCCCCGGCGGGCGGGATCACAATCAGCGGGCCGGGCTCCAACACCAACCTCCGCGCCTTTTACGTAACGGGAGGGTCGATCGCAGTAACGCTGGCAAATCTCACCATCGCCAATTTCATCTCGCGCGGAGGAGACGGCGGCCGTGGCGCAGGCGGCGGCGGGGGTCTGGGCGGGGCGATTCTCAACGCAGGCGCTACCGTGGTGATCACGGGTTGCACCTTCACGAATAACAAGGCGATTGGCGGTAACGGTGGAACTGACAACGGCACCACGCTCGGAAGCGGCGGAGGACTTAGTGGAGTGACCGCGACGAGTGGATTTGGCTCCGGCGGCGCTGCGGGCCAAAACGGCAGCACCGGGGGTGGAGGCGGGTCGGGCGCGTCTGGCGGTACCTTTGGCGGCGGTGGAAGCAGCAACGGGTCCGGCGGAACTTTTGGTGGCGACGGCAACGACACTGTTGGCGGCGGCGGCGCGGGCCTTGGCGGCGCAGTGTTCAACTACAGCGGCGGCGTCGACATTGACAACTCCACTTTTAATAAGAACACGGCTGTCGGCGGTACGGGCGGTTCCAAGGGACAGGGAGCGGGCGGCGCCATCTTTACGGTGGCCGGCCGCGTCTACGTGCAGTCTTCCACCCTCGCGGGGAATAGTGCCGATCTCGGCGGTGCGATTCACAATTTTTCTCTTGCGAACGGGGTTGGTGTTTTAACTGACTCGCCGATCACGACGAACAACACCGCAATTGTGCTACTTCACAATTCCATTCTCTCCGGTTCCACCGACGCTTCGGCTCAGGTCGTCAATGACTACGATCAGACCGCTTTTGGATCACAGAATATCAGCCAGGGCGACTACAACATTATCGAGCACACCGCGAGCTTTGGCGGAACGGCGTTGAATGTGAACCCCAAATTGGCGGCACTGCTGAACAATGGCGGGCCGACCAAAACGATGGCGATCGGGTCGGATTCCCCTGCGTTCGAGGCAGGCAGGATTCTGAATGGTACGCTGGTTGACCAGCGTGGAGAGCCGCGCATCAACACCCCTGACATCGGCGCGTTCGAGCTGGTCAATAATTCGCTGGTTGTGACTACGCTGGTTGACGAGGACAACGGCGATGCCGACCCGGCCGACGGAGCCGGCACCGGCACGAGCCTGCGCGAGGCGATCGCGTACGCCAACAGCCTTGGCGGCACCCACACCATTACGTTTGGAAAGGGTGTCGCCGCGCAGGGGGGAACGGACTTTACCGACGGATCAGCGCACACAATCTCGCTGGACGTGACGATGCCCTCGCTGGAGATCAACGGCGGCATCATGATATCGACGCCTTCGAGTCCGCTGACGATCGACGGCAAAGCAATCACGCTGGATGGGACGGCGACATTCTCAGTGCCGGACGGCAGCGCCGACGTTGACCTGGACATCGTTTCGACGATCACCGGTTCGGGCGGCCTGGTGAAGGACGGCAAGGGGCTGATGCTGCTGGATGACTACGCGGGATTGACCACCATTAAATCGGGGACAGTGCGCGTGGACAGTCCTGGCGGGCAGATTGGTAACGTATCGCTGGCGGGTGGCACTGTTGCAGGGACGGGAACGATTGGGACGGTGACCAGCACCGTGGCCGGAGGCGGTATCGCTCCCGGTGACACGGGGCCTGGAATTCTCGCCAGCGGGCCTGTGACACTTGCGGCGGCCGGCAACGCTTCTTTTGAGCTGGGAGGATTGACGCCGGGAAATACCAGCAGCAACTATGACCAGCTGAAAGTAGCGGGCGACTGCTTTCTGGGCGGCTCGACGCTGAAGCTTGCACTAACGAACGGTTTTAACCCGTCGTTGGGCAATAGCTTTACCATCATTCAAACCACCGGCGGCACTGTCCATGGAACTTTTGCGAACGGCAGCTCGATCGTCGTTGGAGGCAAAAATTTCGCGATTGATTATTCGGATCCGACGAAGGTTGTCCTGACGCGCGTGGATGCGCCCGCGGTGACTGCCCCAGTGTTTTCCGGACTGGCTTCCCCGACGATTACCGTGGGTCACGCGACTACGACGATCTCGGGGATCCTGAGCATGGGGAACAAAATACCGACCGGCTATGTCGCGATCAGCATCGGCAACGCCACGATGCTTGGGACAATCCGCGCCAACGGCAGCTTTCAAGCGAATTTTGCGACCGGCAGTCTTGCACTGGGCACATACACCATTCACTACACGTTTCCGGCCAACAACAGCTTCAGCGCTGCCAGCGCCACCTCGACATTGACGGTTTCGCTGGGGGTGCAACTGATGTTCAATAATGCCCCCGTGAAGTCCGGGACAGCACTACCGGTGGACTTGGCGGTAGTGGACGACCTTGGCCATCGGATCAACTTTGCAGGCCGGACCGTGCGCGGCATCGGCATTGCCCGCACCAGCAGTGCGCACACGATCCTGCCGCTGCCGGCGGGGTCTCCGAACAGCGGCCTGTTTATCAGCGACGCCGGGCACGGCCGCTTCACATACAAGCTTTCGACGACTGGCCTCGCCGCGGGCACGTATAACTTTTACTTCAACCTCACCGGCGATCCGGTCACGCACTTTATTGCCTTTACCGTGAAATGAGTTTGCGCCAACTGGCGCGGTGGGTTCGTGGTAGATTGTGGGTATGGTTGTCATTGGTTGGCGGTGCCGCGTCTTGATGGGAATTGTGGTCGCGCTGGCGGCCGGCCCGGGGGTTTGCGCGGAGGTGGGGAAGTTGCCGGCGGCGGTGAAGCGGCCGGTGGCTTTTGTGCGGGACGTGCAGCCGATTTTTTCGGGGGCTTGCTATTCTTGTCATGGGGAGAAGAAGCAGAAGAATTCTTACCGGCTGGATCAGAAGGCGGTGGCACTGGGCGGCGGGGATGATGGAGGGGATATTGTTCCCGGGCATAGTGAGAAGAGCCGGTTGATTGCTTATGTTGCGGGGCTGGATACTGAGAAGGTGATGCCGCCTAAGGGGGATAAACTCACCGATGAGCAGATTGGGGTGTTGCGGGCGTGGATTGATCAAGGGGCGGTTTGGCCTGACTCCGCGGATTTGGCGAAGGCCTTGGATAAGGCGGATTTCTGGTCTTTTAAGCCTGCGACAAAACCGGCCGTTCCGGAGGTGAAGAATGTGGGGTGGGGGCGGACTCCTATTGATCGATTTATTCTGGCGCGGTTGGAGAGGGAAGGGTTAACACCTTCGGCGGAGGCGGATCGGCGGACTTTGATTCGGCGGGTTTATTTTGATCTGGTGGGGTTGCCGCCTTCGCCTGATGCCGTCGCGCGGTTTGAGAAGGATGGGGCCGCGGATGCTTATGAGAAATTGGTGGATGGTTTACTCGCTTCGCCGCAGTATGGGGAGCGGTGGGCGCGGCATTGGCTGGATGTGGTGCACTTTGGGGAGACGCATGGGTATGACAAGGACAAGGTGCGGAACAATGCTTGGCCTTACCGGGATTATGTGATTGGGGCTTTTAATTCCGACAAGCCTTACTCGCGATTTGTGCAGGAGCAGTTGGCGGGGGATGTGCTTTTTCCAGAAAGCCCGGAGGGGATTGTGGCGACGGGGTTTATTGCGGCGGGGCCCTGGGATTTTGTGGGGCATACGGAATTGCGCGAGGGGACTACGGACAAACTGATTGCGCGGTCGAACGATCGCGACGACATGGTGATGACGGCGATGTCGACGTTTCAGAGTCTGACGGTGCACTGCGCGCGGTGTCACAACCATAAGTTTGATCCGATTACGCAGGAGGATTATTACCGGTTGCAGGCGGTGTTTGCGGGGATTGACCGGGGGGATCGGCCGTTTGATGTGGATGAAAATGGGCGGGCGCGGGCGAAGATGGTGGCGGAGCGGAAGGAATTGGATTTACGGTTGAAGGCGGCGCGGGAGGCGCTGGCGAAGGTGGGGACGCCGGAGGTGGTGGAGTTGGATAAGAAAATTGCTGAGCTTCGGCCAAAGGTGCTTGCGCCGGTGGGATCTGGGCCGAGCAGTTTGGGGTATCACAGTGCGATTGTGGCTTCGCGGGATGCGGTGAAGTGGGTGCAGGTGGATCTTGGGGAATCGACGGCGCTCGATCAGATATTTCTGGTGCCGGCGCATGTGGCGTACAGCGGTTGGCCTGGGCCGGGGTTTGGGTTTCCGGTGCGGTATCGGGTGGAGGTTTCGGAGGAGGAGAGTTTCGCGAAGCCGGTGGTGGTGATGGATCGGACGGAGGCGAACGTGGCGAATCCGGGGGATGCGCCAGTGAGCGTGAAGGCCGTGGGGATAAAGGGGCGGTATGTGCGGGTGACGGGGACGAAACTGTTTGAGCGGACGATGGATTGGATATTTGCGCTGGGGGAGCTGGTGGTTTTTTCGGACGGGAAGGATGTGGCGCGGGGGAAGACGGTGACGGCGCTGGATTCGATTGAGGCGGATGTGAGCTGGCATAAGACGAATCTGGTGGATGGGCTGAGTGTTTTCAGTTCCGTTGAGAAGGGGCATGAGAGCGATTGGATTTCGGCGCTGGCGAGTGGGAGGGAGCGGGAGGAATTGGCGGAGGCGGAGGGGAAACGGCGGACGCTTGCGGAAGGGGCGATGGATGCGGGGATGCGACGGGATTTAAATGAGCTGCCGGGGCGATTGGCGGAGCTGGATCAGAGGATTGGGGGGATGAAGCCAGCGCAGGTGGTTTATGCGGTGGTGCCGCTGGCCGCTCCGCGGGTGATTAATTTGCTGGCGCGCGGGGACGTGAAGCAGCCGCGCGAGGTGATGGCGGCGGGGACGCTGGAGGTTTTTGCGAAGAAGGAGGCGGCGTTTGCGCTTTCGTCGGAGAATGAGGGTTTGCGGCGGGCGGGGCTGGCGAAGTGGATTACCGATCCGAAGGACCTGCTGACGCGGCGGTCGATTGTGAACCGGGTTTGGCAATATCACTTTGGAGAGGGGATTGTCGCGACGCCCAATGATTTTGGGCATATGGGCTCCCCCCCTACCCATCCGGAATTGCTGGACTGGCTGGCGTATTGGTTTGTGGAGAATGGGGAATCGTTCAAAGCGCTGCACCGGATGATTATGACCAGTAGCGTTTACCGGCAGTCTTCAGCGCCCAACGAAAAGTTTGCGAAGATCGACGGGGAGGACCGGCTGCTCTGGCGGATGAACCGGTCGCGGCTGGATTCGGAGTGTCTGCACGATGCGATTTTGAGTGTGAGCGGGAAGCTGGATTTGAAGATGGGCGGGCCTTCGGTGCGGCAGTTTTTTTTCAAGGACGATCATTCGCCGGTGTATGACTATGCGCGGTACGACGCGGACGACCCGGCCGGTTTTCGCCGGAGCATTTATCGGTTTATCGTGCGGAGCGTGCCGGATCCGTTTGCGGATGCGCTGGATTGTCCGGATGCGTCGCTGCTGACGCCGCGGAGGAATACGACGGTTACGGCGCTGCAGGCTCTGGCGCTGATGAATGATCAATTTGCTGTGCGGCAGTATGAGCATCTGGCGGAGCGGGTGGTGAAGGAGGCGCCTGGCGATTTGACGGGGCAGATTCAACTGGCCTATCGGTTGACGCTGGGGCGCGCGGCTACCGCGGAAGAGGTGAGGTTGATGGTGGCGTTTGTGGGGAAGAACGGGTTGGCGAATGGGTGCCGGGTGCTGGTGAACTGTAATGAGTTTGTGTTTTTGGATTAAAAATGGAACAGACGACTGGCCTGGATCGGCGGGAATTTCTGTGGCGCTTTGGCGGCGGCCTGGGTGGCGTGGCGCTGGCGCACCTGCTGGGGCAGAACGGCCTGCTCGGCGCTGCGACGACGACACCGGGCGTGGATCTGAATGGCGGGTTGCATCATCGGGCCAAGGCCAAGCGGGTAATTCAGTTTTTCATGTCGGGGGCGGCTAGTCAGTGTGATACTTTTGATTACAAGCCACGGCTGATCAAGGACCATGGGAAGGCTTGGGATCCGGGGGAGAAGGTGGAGCTTTTTCAGAGTAGTCCGGGGAATACGATGATGAGCCCTTGGAAGTGGAAGCAATATGGCGACTGCGGAAAGTGGATCAGCGACCTGGTGCCGGAGATTGGATCTTGTGCGGATGAGATTGCGTTTGTGCATTCGATGGTGAGCAAGTCGAACGTGCATGGGCCGGCCACGTTTATGCAGAATACCGGGTTTATTTTGCCGGGGTTCCCGTCGATGGGGGCGTGGGCTTCTTATGGGCTGGGGAGCATGGCGCATGATCTGCCTACGTTTGTGGTGTTGCCGGATCCGCGCGGGTTTGCGCCCAACGGGCCGGCTAACTGGGGGTCGGCTTTTTTGCCGGCAATGCACCAGGGGACGATGATCCGGGTGGGGAAGCCGAATCCGATTTACGATCTGTTTGCGCCGGAGTCGGCGAAGTTTATTACGCGTGAGAGTGAGAAGGCGTCGTTGGATTTACTGGGGAAGCTCAACAAAGAGCATCAGGCGACGCGGGCGGGGGATTCAAGGCTGGATGCGCGGATTGCTTCGTATGAATTGGCGGCGCAGTTGCAGTTGAGTGCGCCGCAGGTGCTGGATATTGCGGGGGAGACGGCCGCTACGAAGACGCTTTATGGCATGAACAATCCGGTGACGGAGGACATGGGGAGAAGGTGTCTGGTGGCGCGGCGGATGCTGGAGCGCGGGGTGCGGTTTGTGCAGGTGTGGAGCGGGGCGGACAACGGGTTTCCGCGGCGGAACTGGGATAGCCATGAGGATATTGCGAAGGATCACGAGGACATGGGGCGGAGCATGGATCGGCCGGTGGCGGGGTTGATCAAGGATTTAAAATCGCGCGGGCTTTTGGAAGATACGATTGTGATGTGGACGAGTGAGTTTGGGCGGATGCCTTGCAGTCAGGGCGGGAAAGGCCGGGATCATAATCCGTTCACGTTTACGAGTTGGCTTGCAGGGGGCGGGGTGAAGGGTGGGACTAGCTATGGGGCTAGTGATGAGTGGTCGTATAAGGCGGTGGACAAGCCTGTCTATTGTTATGACGTGCACGCTACGATTTTGCATCTGCTGGGGATTGATCATAAGAAGCTGACGTTTCGGAATAATGGGATTGATCGACGGTTGACGGATGTGCATGGGGCGGTGATTCCGGAGATCATGGGGTGAACATGGAAAGGACTTCTTCAAACAAACTGGGGGAGCGGCGCGTGTTGCGATTTGAGCGCCTTGATGAGGCGCTGGCGGATGTGCAGGCGATGGCGCAGTTGGAGCGGGCGGGAAAGCTGCGGTGTCTTGGGAAGTGGACGTTTGGGCAGGTGCTGGGGCATTTGGCTACGTGGGTGGACTATAGCTATGACGGGGTGCCGATGAAGGTGCCGTTTTTTTTGAAGTGGATGCTTCGGCCGATGAAGCAGCGGTTTTTGAATAAGCCGATGCGGGCGGGGAGTAATATTCCCAGGGTGCCCGGCGGGACGCTGGCGATTGATGTGTTCAGCAGCGAGGAGGGCGTGGCGCGATTTAACCGGTCGTTTACGCGGCTGCGCGGGGAAGCGCCGGGGTTGCCGCACTTGTTGTTTGGGGTGATGAGCCATGAGGACTGGGTGAAGATGCATTTGCGGCATTCGGAGTTGCATCTTTCGTTTTTGCGGGAGGGGTGACGTTGAGAGCGTTTCCAGCGGGAACGCACAATGGTCCGGCGAGCCGGACCCTACATTCCCGGGGTGTGACGGTACAATTCATTTTATGATTTCAGCGCTGCCTGGCGAGCTTCGGCATGTGGGGGAGGATCGGGT
>JBBRHH010000108.1:0-13081 GCA_038222915.1 Tepidisphaerales bacterium | reverse complement strand
ACATTTCTATTGCGATAGGACAGACATCGGCCACGTCCCGGCTCAGCAATCGACTACCCTTGCCAAATTCAATAAAAGAGCGGCATGTCAGCTAAATCCCGGCAAAAAAACTTGATGACAGAGGCGATTTTGATCAAGCCCAGGCCAACGGCCGTCCACCGCCATGCACGATCATTAAAAATCGCCCAGAAATCTGAACCAATCCCGACCGCGACATCTTCAAAGCACGACCCCATGGAATCGAGCGACCGCCGACCGCAATCGTTCGGACGCATTCAAAATTACGAGGCGAATCCCGCCCGAGGTTTCAGGAATTAGCCGTACAAGTCGTAGCTCAACTGCACCCCAAATCGCGCAAGCCGCGCAATCATCGACGGCAGAAGGAGCAGCGCCCGCTGCCCCGTCGGATTGTCGACGCTGCACACAATGTCCATCTCACACTTCCCGGCCAGCGCCGCAAGCCCCACCTCATGCGCCTCCATGAATCGCACCAGAAAGTCCAAATGCACATCCGCATCGGCCGAATCCGGCAACTTGCTATCCAGTGACCAGATATGCAAAGCGCTGATCGCACTCGCCGGATTCCGCTTGCTCAACGGCTGGCCTTTCACAACCACCAAATCCGCCTCGGCCGCCAGCGCCGCCCCAATCTCCCCGGCCGACATCTCCTCACTCGAAATCCGCAAGTAACCCCTGCACCATCGCTCAGCCGTCTCATCCGCCATAACGCACCGTTCCGGCCGGATGGCGCGGAAGCCGCACCGTAAACACGGTCCCGGCGTCGTGTGAAGACTCAACATTTAGCGTGCCGCGGTGCGCTCGCGCGACGGCCCGCGCAATATACAAACCAAGTCCAATACTGCCCGGCCGCCTTGGCTTTTTCAGGTCGGCCGTCGCACGCACCAGCGGATCGAAAATGGTTTGCAAAGCCTCGGCCGGGATCGGTGACCCATCGTTGTGAACCGAAAGCACCACATCCGACGATTCGCCGCGTGCCAAAAGGTGAACAGGAGCGGTCGCCGTCCCATGCTGCAAGGCATTGCCAAGCAGGTTCGACAGCACCTGACGCAACCGCGCCGCGTCCCATTCCCCCATCAGATCACCCTGCCGCTCAATGAAAATCATTCGCGTCGGATGGCCCGCCCGCATCTCGTCCACCACCTGCGCGCACAACGCTCCAACGTCCATCGCAGTCGGAGACAAAGGCATCGCCGCCCCAAGCCCCGAACCGGTGAAATCAAGCAGGTCGTCGATCATCCGTGTCATCGCCTGGGCGCTTGCAAAGATTCCCGATGCAAGCGAAGCCGACTCGCTGTCCAGTTCCCCTCCCACGGACAGCGCCTGTGCCGAGATCATCACCGAATTCAGGGGGTTGCGAAGATCGTGGCCCAGGATCGCCAGGAACATCCGCCGCGATCCATCGACGCGCTGCGTATAGCTGCTGACGGCATCCGTCAGCGATTGGTCGATCGCCTCATTAAACCGTGTAAGATCGTCGATGTCGCGCAGGTCCGCATCAGGGGCACTGTCGCGCCACAGGCGGATAACACTGGCCCGCAGCGCGCGGTACTCCGAAACCATCTCCATCAGGTCGAATCCGGAATCCACCCGGCCCACGGCGTGCAGCTCCGACGCCCCCGTCAGCCGCACGCTTGCCGAGCCCGCGTCGGCATTGCCTTTCGACTTGTCTGACCGCTCCGAGTCGCTTTGGGCCGACTTCATGTCAAGCGCCGTTGCGCGAAGGATGTCCTTGGCGTGATCCCGCAGCGCAAAGCGGTTCATCTTCGCACCGGGCGTAATGCTGCGCGCAAAGACTTCCCACTCGGCCAGAATCGGCTCGATATTCAGCACGATAAAATCCGGTAACCGCATATCAGTTCAGTCTAGCAGTTTCAGCCCCCTGATAGTTTATGTGCTGGTTATGCATCGGTTTTTTTGCACCCCGCGCCTAGCCGATTCGGCAGAACCACGCGCCCTTGAGAGCGTCAAGACAAAGCAACTCGGCACGTGCGGCGCCGGCGCAATCGGCGGCCTTCTCCATTCCCCGGACACACGAAGTACCCACTCGTTTCACGACCTGTCACCGGAACTCCGAGTCATACCAGCTAATCATGAGTGAAATATAGAATGGCTTTTTTGAATCGAACGAATTCAAGATTTCGAGGGATACCTGCGGCCGCAGGGCATTTCGCATCGTCGCCGCCGTCCGAAGGTTGCCAGATTGCACGTCGGCGAGCCATTCGTCGACTGGTTTTTGCGACAAATTCCATTTTCTCGCAAGATCGCGAGCACCCGAAGCAGCTTCGTCTACCGTCTCCGGTTCGAGCATGAACTGTACAAAAATTAATCTTCCCTTCCACCGTTCGAAGTAAACTCTGTCAACAAAATGATCCAGTTGAAGGGAGTTTTCAAAAAGTGCATGAACTCGTTGATTGACCGCCATTTCGTAATAATTGCTCAATTCGGAGTCCGGCCATGGGATGTCAGATGTTGAATGCGATTTTGAAAAATCCCAACTCTTAACCGGACCGGCCGCGGGCTGATTAGTGGCCGGGGCGCTCGGAGAAGTCAGCGGTGAGCAGTTACACGAGATAAGAGAAGCAACCAAAATGACAATGATACTTGATTTCACCATATTGGCCTCGGCGGGACATATTACGAACAATCCAAGATCTTGATGCGGATATGCCCCTTCCACGTTCAAACGGCAAAGGCGACGCGCAATCCCGCTCAGCCGCCCGCTTTTCGCACCCCGCCGGTCGCCCTCCCCCAGCCGCTGGCAACCACGCCCCAAAACCCGTAAACTCCCCCGCGTCTGCGGCGGAGGCATCTTGCGAGGAGATCGGATACCGCAACGTGTTTGACGGTTACGAAGTTAATGGACTCTACGACGAAATGTTCGCGCAGGCCGGGGTTCCGCGCGCTCATTACGAGGCTGTACATCAACGCCTAAATGCCCTTGGCCACGGTGCTTTCGAACGCCGCCGCCGCATGGCCGACGTCTCCTTTCGCAACCAGGGCATCACCTTCACCGTCTACAGCGACACCCGCGGCGTCGAAAAAATCTTCCCCTTCGACCTCATCCCCCGCATCATCCCCCACAGTGAATGGGATGCCATCGAACGTGGCCTCGCCCAGCGCCTCACCGCGCTCAATATGTTCTGCCACGACATCTACCACGACCAGCACATCCTGCGCGAAAAAATCATTCCCGCAGAGCTCATTTATGGCGCAAAAAGCTTCCGCCGCGAGATGTTCCACGTCAACGTCCCCCGAAACATCTACATCCATATCTGCGGCACTGACCTCGTCCGCGACCACGCCGGCCGCTATTTCGTCCTCGAAGACAACGGCCGAACCCCCAGCGGCGTCAGCTACGTCCTCGAAAACCGCGGCATCATGAAGCGCGTCCTCTCCTCCATCTTCAGCGCCTACCGCGTCCGCGCCATCGAAGACTATCCCTACAACCTTCTCCAGTGCCTCCGCTGGGTCGCCCCGCCCCGCGCCGACGACCCCACCATCGTGGTGATGACTCCCGGAATCTACAACTCGGCCTACTTCGAACACAGCTTCCTCGCCCGTCAGATGGGCGTCGAACTCGTCGAAGGCCGCGACATGGTCGTCGAAAACAACTTCGTCTACATGCGCACCACGGCCGGCCTGCGCCGCGTTGACGTCATCTATCGCCGCGTCGACGATGACTTCCTCGACCCTCTCTGCTTCCGCCCCGACAGCGGCCTGGGTGTCCCCGGCCTCATGAACGCCTACCGCCTCGGCAACGTCGCCCTCGTCAACGCCGCCGGCACCGGGGTCGCCGATGATAAGGCCATCTACCCCTTCGTCCCCGACATGATCCGCTTCTACCTGAAGCAGGATCCCATCCTCGAAAACGTCCCCACCTACATCTGCGCCCGCGAAAACGATTGCCAGCACGTGCTCGCCAATCTCCATCAGCTCGTCGTCAAATCCACCAACGAATCCGGCGGCTACGGCATGCTCATGGGCCACCAGGCCAGCAAGCAGGAACGCGACGAATTCGCCGACAAGATCCGCGCCGACCCGCGCAACTTTATCGCCCAGCCCATCGTCGAGCTCAGCCAGCATCCCAGCTTCTGCGACGGCAAGTTTGAAGGCCGCCGCATCGACCTCCGCCCCTACATCCTCTACGGCGAAAAGCCCATCGTCATGCCCGGCGGCCTCACCCGCGTCGCCCTCCGCAAGGGCAGCCTCGTCGTCAACAGCTCACAGGGCGGCGGCAGCAAAGACACTTGGGTCCTCGAAGAAGAATAAAAACAATCGCCAGCGCCGTTGGAAGAAATCAATGGTTACCACAATCGCAAGCCAGATCAGCAAGCAGTCCCAGAGCGGCCCGCGCCCCATGCTCGCCCGCGACGCCGACTCCATGTACTGGATGAGCCGCTACGTCGAGCGCGTCGAGCACATCGCCCGCATGCTCCAGGTCAACGCCAGTCTCCTCACCGACGTCGCCGACCTGGGCCCCATCCTTCTGCAGCGCCAGTGGGGCAGCATCCTCCGTGTCATGCACGTCGAAGATCCGCCCGCCGGCAAGGATTCCATCGGCCGCCGCATCGCCCAGTACATGATGTTCGGCCACAACAACCCCAACAGCATTCTCACCTGCCTCACCCACGCGCGCGAAAACGCCCGCGCCATCCGCGAAAACATCTCCACCGAAATGTGGGAAAGCATCAACACCCTTTACTGGTCCATCAGTGCCGACGACGCCCCCGCCCGTTTCGAAGACGCCCCCGACGACATGTACAACCAGCTCACGGCCGGCTCCATGCTCTTCCAGGGCCTCACCGATCAAACCCTCGCCCACGACCAGGGCTGGCTCTTTACACTCCTCGGCAAATTCGTCGAGCGCGTCGACGTCACCTGCCGCCTGCTCGAAACCAAATGGGACATCCTCGGCCCCAGCGAGACCGGCCTCGAAACCCCCATCCGCAACATCCACTGGATGGCCGTCCTCCGAAGCTGCTGCTCCCTCGAAACCTACCGCCGCCGCAACATGGCTGACATGGACCCGGTCCGCATCGCCGCCTTCCTGATCCTCGAAACCAACTTCCCCCGCAGCATCCGCTTTTCAGTCGGCAAGGCCCACGAAGCCATGACCCGCATCCGCGCCGAAATCAACCCGCGCTCCATCGACGCCGCCGAAAGAATCCTCGGCCGACTCCACGCACAGCTAAACTACATGGAAATGCCCGATATCCTCACCGAGGGCCTGGCCATATTCCTCCAGCGCATCCAGGAACAGGTCGGCCTCGCGGTGCTGGCGGTCCAGAAAGCCTACTTTCTGCACTAACAGCCCGCAGTGGGGCTGGAGACAGAAAACTGGAGGCAAGAGAGAAGAACAATGTGTTTGGCCTGGAACTGCAAGAACTCCGCATCAGCATCGCCCCGCTGATTACCAGCCTTAGGTCACTGGTCCGGCCAACGAGGCCTGCTGATGAGCGATGAGCGATTTGCACTAATTGTGAATGTCCCCCATGCCGTGCCTAATTGTGAATGTCCCCCTATGCCGTGCTGGGGTTTGGGGCTTTGAGCAGATATTGCGTGGCTGGATTGTGCCTGAGCATGGCAGCCCCTTTCGATGATTTACCGGGTGGTTTGGCCGGCGGCTTCGCGCGGAGCGGGTTTTGTTTGCCCGGGCGATGCTTGCGGGATTGTACGTTGTATGTTAGGTATGTGTCAAGTGTCAAGTGGGATTTTAGGGAAATTAGCTGATTGCTTGGGAACGCGTTCGCTTTACGAGAGCGCTCCACTGCGCGTTGCGGTATGTCGTTCAGGACGAAGCTGGCATCGGACGGTGAAAACATTTCCTCCTCCCGCGTTGGTTGAATGCTCCATGTATGATTCGCCAACCACCGAACCGAAAGACCGCTTTATGAAGCGAGCGCACCTTATCTTCGCCTTGGCCGTCTTCTGCGTCGCTTGCGTTTATGCCGCGGAGCCTCCGCCGGCGACGATGCCGGTGGGGCCCGATGGGGTTCGGCGATCGATGATGCCTGCTCATGCGCCGCTGGCGCCTGAGGCGCGGGGGAAGCCTTACAAGGTGCCGGCTACGCATTGGGAAACTTCGCCTGTGCTTTGGGGGTGGGCGTGTGAACTGCCGGATGGGTCGGGGCTGCAGTTTGGCGGGGTGAGTCAGCTCTCTGAGGATGGGCGGGGGCATACGCTTTTGAAAGTGGACGGGCAGTGGAAGCCTCTTGAGGATGAATTGCGCAAGGCCAACCCGCTGCAGAAACAGTACGAGAAGGTGCGTGCTCTGCGCGAGGGGTGCAAGGACGCGCTGGCGGCGGCGCGGTCGCTTTATTTTGATGGACTGGAGGCCGACGCGGAAGTTGGCCGGGTGAAGGCGGAGATTGATCCTGCCCTTGGGGTTGTCGCGTCGCGCCTCGCGGACGTGATCGCGGAGCTTCGGTCGCCGGGTGACCGAGATGCCTATGGGGCGTTGGTGGTGAAGTCGGGGGTGAAGTCTGCGCTTGCGCACCTTGATGCGGCGGCCGCGCTGGTTAAGCCGATGGGCGGGCGGATTGATTCGCAACTGCTGACCGCGCTGCGTAATGGGCAGGTGGAGTTGGAGCTTGGCGGTGAGTTTCTTGATGCTGAGCCGCCGGCGCGGGCGCTTAGTTTGATTGCGTGGGATGCGAAGACGAAGGTTTACGTTCTCTTTGGCGGCGACCACACCGATTACTTCACCAACGACCTGTGGACGTTTGACCCGTCCGGGCGGCGATGGATGCGACGCCAGCCGGTGGGGTCGCCGGAGCCGCGAGCCGACCATCAGCTCGACGCATCGGGTGATGGCCGGGTGGTGATGTATGGCGGGTACACCCGCACGCAGGCATACACGCACGTCGGCCCGGCGCGTTGGATTTACGATTTGGAGAAGAACGCGTGGACGGCCGACGGACATGACGAGAAGCTGGTGGCGACGGGTCTGCGCTCGGCCGACTATGGCCCGCCTGGGTTTCCGGAGAAGTTTATGAAAGGCCCGCGCCCGGACGCGGCGGCGAACGAGGCGAAGCTGGCGGCGATACCTGTCAACACCTGGGTGCGCCTCGACACGCCCATTCCGCTGGGCGGCCGGGACTGGGGCACATGGGTCTTCGACCCGGACCGCGACCTTTGGTACGTCTACGCCGGCGGCCACGCCAGCTACTCCGGCAACGACGTCGCCCGCTACCACCTTTCCACCGGCCGGTGGGAGATCACCGACCCCACGGAGCTGCCGCTGGGCGGCGCGGGAAGCAACGAGCAATACCCCGCCGGCCTTAACTTCAACGGCCGGCCGTGGTGCCGCAACCACGTGTGGAACTCGCAGGCCTACGAGCCCACGCTTAAGCGGCTGATCAATGTTGGCGTGACGATGCCGAAGATTGACCCTTACTTTTACGTCTACGATCCGGCCAAGGCGGACTGGATTGGCCGGTATGCGATTGCCAAGGGGATGAACAACTCGACCTACGCGATGCAGGCGCGCGGGACCCCGCACGGGGTTTTCGCCTGGGCCAACAGCGGCGCGTGGCTGCTCGATCCCGCGACGCTGCAATGGAAGCGCCTGGACGTGACCGGCAAGATGCCCGAGACGGGGGTCGACAGTTGCGGGATGACCTACGACGCCAAGCGTGACCGGATGCTGCTGCTGACGCTGGGTGGGTACGCCAAGCCGTACGACGGCCAGATCCACGCGCTGGACTTTAAGACCCTGCACGTCGCGCCGCTGAATCCGCAGGGGATGAACAGCTCCAAGTCGTGGCGGATTTTGCTGCGCGAGGCGGCGTTTGACCCGGCCGCCGATTTGATGGTCCTTCCCCAACTGCTGGACCGTGAGCGCAAGCCGCTACCCGATCAAATCCTGGCCTATGACGCCGCCAACAACCGGTGGGTGGTGATTGAAACGGCGGGGGTCGCTGGCCGGCCTTTCTCGGCCGAGAGCGTAAGCACGTCGATCGCGTATGACGCCAAGCGTAAGCTGTTTTGGTGCGGAGACTCTTCGTGGGATGGGGCTATTCGCGTGTTGAGGCTGGACTTGGCGAGGGCAAAAATCGCGGCGGTGATGCCGGAATGAGCGGACGGCGCTAGGTCGCCGGGCGGCGCGAGGCGGGCGGATCGGGCGTGCGGGGAGGGGTGTGAGGGTCGGGCATTCGATCGGGGCCAGTGCTCGCGCGAGGGTTTGGTTTCGGGTCCCTTGTGTTCCTTTTTTGCTTAACGCACTGGGACAGCGGCGAGTGCACGCAGTTCCCATCGGCGGCGGGATTGGCCGCTGGACGTGGTGAATGTTGTTTGATGAAGCGTCGCTCGTGAGGGGAGGTTGGTGAGTTGATTCATTTCGTTGGCCTGTTCGTCGCTCACGTCGTCGGCGATCCAGCCGCTTAGAATTTCACCCTCGTCGGCACGAAAATCGAATCGGCCGGATTCGAGAGCAGCGCCGCGAAAGATTCCTGACCTGTCCACGTCCTGCTCGTCGGTCGTCGTTGCGCTGGCTCGGGTGGAGGCACGGACGACACGATCCTTGTCGAGGTCGCAGACTCTATCGGCCACAATGAGACGCAGGCTTGCATGGTTGTCGGCGACGACCTTTAGAAAGTCTCGCATGCGCTGGAACGCGCGGGGCGACATCGTCTCCAGCGCCTGCGCAAAGCCCTCGTCGTTGTCGCCTGCTGCGCTGAGGGTGGTGCTCAGGCGGTCAAGCACGTTCGCGATCTGCCGTTCATTAAAGAGATCCGCGGCGGGGGGCGGTGACAATTCGAAACCGACTGAGCCGCGCGGCAAGCCCGTCAGCAGCAATCTCGCTTCGGCCTGGTCGCGCACCGGTCCGCGCGGGGCGACTCGACCGTGCTTTTCGGCGATGTATTGAGTCTTTACCATGTCGAGAAACGGAGCGAGCGCCTTGGCGGCAAATTCCGCGTCTATCCCGTAGGAACCGCTGACCGGCTCGCCTGAAAAGTAGAGGCTGACGCGGACGCGGGCTTCCTGCGGCGGCAGTTGCTGAAGTTCCTCCTCGATCTCCGCTTTCCGGGAGCGCAGACCTGAGCCCATCAATGGATCATCTCCAGACAGCTCCAAGAGCCGGTCCATTTCGAGGACTTGGCCTTTGAGGAAGGATGTGCGCGTGATGGCACTCACGGAAGACTCCCGAGAAAATTGAGCGCGAGGACGTCGTCAGCGGGCGTGAGAAGCTCCAGTCGGAGCATCCCCTTCCAGACACCGTTACGGCGGTGGGAAAACAGCCCTGACCAGTATCGGGCATTTTCGACTAACACCATTGGATTATACGTCAAGTTCACAAAAAAATGATCCAGCGAATGCGCGGTTTTAATCGCTAACCGATCCAGGAGGATCGGAAACCTCACTTGGGCCTCTTGATAACGGGCGGCGTCTTGCGGATCGAAAAACGTAACCACATCCAAATCCCTGGGAGATCGCCCCTCCGAGGTTTCGATATCCTCAAGAAAACTCCCGTCGAGCCATTGGAAGCCCGTAAAGCTGGTCTGGGCGAGAATGGCTCGAAACGCCAGCAGGCCATTCAGGATTCGGACACGCGAGTCGGAGCCGCTGAATCTCTGGCAGAGTTCAAGCGTGGTGCATGGGAAGGGTGAAAGCTGGGCGAGCGTACGCGGATCACCAAGGTGCGGCGGAAGGACGGAGTTTGAATCGAAGAATGGGATTGGCATTGTTCTCCCTCAAGCTCACCTTATCGCTGTCGTGGCCCCTGATGTTTCGCATGACTTCGTGACGATTCGGGCAAGATTCCATTTTTTCATTCAGCGGCGGCAGGTCACGAACGAAAGTCTCTCCACGTTGACCATCCGGCACGGCAGATTCAGAATGTATCGTGACTCGCCCGACGACGCGACTTCCGAGATTCAAGTAATCGTGCTTGTCGATGAAGGTTTCCCAAATTATTTCGTAGGCGAGGTGCTCCATAGGCGGCGTTTCTCGCCGAGACCCTTGAGTTCGCAATCGCTATGCGATGTCCAATGCAGCCCCGCGAATTCATCGACTATCTCCCCATCCATTTCCTGTTTCACAGGGTCGCTGATCCAGATCTCATCCTCCCCTGCTGCGGTTTGTACACGTTTAGCGACATTTACGGCTTGGCCGTCGATATCCTCATTGCCGACCCAAACGTTTCCGCTGTTAATGCCTGTTCGAAGCAGAAAACTGTTCTCGAACGGATGTCTATGCAGTTGCGCTGCGAAACGAAATGCATCTGTTGCATTGTGAAAGACGGACATTACCTCATCACCAACCGTCTTGACCAACCAACCGCGATTATCCCGTGTCAGCTCGCGTGCAACCCTCACGAAGTTCTCAACTAATCCCTTCATTTTTTGATTACCAAGGCGCGTTCTCAACTCAGTGGAGCCAACAATGTCAGAAAATACGATGCACAGCGTCAGGCTGCTGTACCCAGCCCATTTGAGGAGATCCCCGATTGCAACGATGGAGGAATTCCCGGGATTCGCGTTACGCAACATCGACTCGTATTCCTGATCAACGCAGATCTGAACACGCCGATGGTCCGCATGGATTTCGTGCATCGGCCAAAATGGTAGTGTGGGCAGTGTGTGTTCCCGAATTTCTTCGATTGTTGCATCGCGCCAAAGTTGAGCGGGCGCGTCCGGTGCCGACGATTCTACTTGCAGATCGACCGGTGGCTGTCCGTTTAGAATACCGATTGCCCGAGTCCGACCGTACAAGGCGGCGACCCGAATCATGTTCGCAAATTCCAGCGTGACCTCCAGTGCGGACCGGGAATGCTTCCAAGACAATGAAACGCCACCAGGCATCTCTGGCCACTTTTGAATTACGTCCTTAACCTTCTCGAATAGGTCGAGCGATATCTCAAGCCAGATAAATCGTTGGATGAACTCAGCAGTCGATATCGCCTTGGAGGTTCGACTCATCTTGGCAATGCCGATCGAAGAATCGAGCGCCTGAGTCATTAGCGCGCGGGCTTTAGCTGAATCCGGTGATTGCTCGCTATCGCATGCAGCCATCATTGCATCTGCATCTTTTGCAATTCGCTGTAAGGTCCGACCATATGAGCCATCGGAAAAGTTCGTCGAGGCTAAGGGCATCATCTTTTGCGCTGGCGGCGGCGAATGCTCAGCCGACCGGAGTTCCTGCCCGATGGCTTGCAGCACGGACCTCGCCTTTTCGATGATCGAACTTTCTACTTCCAAGAGTTCTGCGTATCGCTCCGCAGGTAGGCGAAGGTCAGGCCAGTATGGAAATGGCGGCATTTGAACGCGCAGCTTTATTAGCGGGCTCAGATCGGTTTTTGACTGCAATGTTCTGGAGATCGTCTCGATGGCAGCGAGTCCATCAACAAGAGATTTCACTGCTGACAAGAGTTCCGTTAGCAGAAATTCGATTGTCATTTCTGTTTTGAATGCTTCGCTCGTCTGCTGAGGTGAATTGCCGTCGGCATCTAAGAACCTGAACTCCTTGAACGGGGCGTATGTCTCGGGAACATGAATGATTGCCGAGCCGGTAAATGGCTGGCCAGCAAACTCTGTAACGGAAGCCACGTCAACACTCCATTGCGGATGGAGTTCCAAGTCACCTTCGGAGGGGTCCCGCTTGTATTCGATCCTCCAAGGTCCACCGGGCAGATTCTTAAGGCCCGGAAGGTGTTCGAGAAGCGCTTTGCGAAGAGCTCCATATGCTAGGATGGAACGATCTGTTTTCTCGATCAGCTGTGATAGTTGAGGGGCTCGCATCTGTAACAGCTTACCCCGTTTCGTTTAGCAGGGGTGCTGAATTGTCGGGTACTCCGAAGCTACTAAGCGTAGGCCATGGCGTTTCCGACGGAAAACGCCGACTGATCGGCGGCGCGGACGCGGTCCTGTTTCGGTCGCGTCGGCTGTCCACCGGATGACAGCTACAGTGGTGCGGTCGGGGTGCCGTCTGAGCTGATTGGCAGCCGTCTGCGTAGCATCGCGACCCCCGCAAGGCCCATGACGAGGAGGCTGACGCCAGGCTCAGGGACTGCCACAAGATGAACACTGTCGAGCGACCAGTTTTCGAAACCCATATGGATGTCCGCAAAGCTCGTATCGTTGTAGGCGTAAGTTCCGAAATACGTGGGGACGCCGCCGTTGAAGTTGAGCGTATCGGTCCCGGTGATTCGCGTGAAGGCACCGGCCGCGAACGATCCGCTGGAAGTCAGCGATTGCCATGTTGAAATGCCATTTGCCGTGAGGCCCGAATAATAGAACAACGATGAGCCTTGCTGAACCGCCAGTCCGACTTGGTTATAGGCGCTCGCGGATTCCGGCGAATAGTCCTCCGTCATTGACCAGGAATCGCCGTTGATGTTTGCGGTGGTCGAATAGTCACCCTTGATTCCAAAAACATAGCTGGAATGCGCGGCGTCCGGAGAGTAACCGGCGGGAAAGGTCATGTCGGTGTCAAGAAAAGCGCCGGGATTTCCCCCGCTGGCTTGCCGGCTTCCGGTGGCATGCCCCCCTGCGGAAAACTGGGCGCTCCCGGGAAGTCCAGTGACGGTCCACGATGAAAAATCGCCGTCCGAAACAATGCCTGCCCTGGCCACGTTGGTGAGCCCCACCGCCGCCAACGCGCAGAGAATCGACTTTTTCTTCAAATTTGATCGCATTTTTCTTCCTCGGTTAATCGAACTGACGGGCGGTCAGACTCATCCATAATGCAGCGAATCCACACGTTGAGGATTTTGCTTTGGAGTGGGTGGCTGCCCATCGACCGGCCGCCGAATGGTTGCCTTCGGCCGGCTGGTCCGGTCCAATAATATGTGGACAAGAATGCAATACAAGACTCAAATCATCAGATTTACGGCAAAATCATGACGATTTAGTGCATTCTCGAGCGGGCGGGCGGAGTCGGCGTTAAGATAGCTACTTTACTTCGAGCTTGTAGGCGGGTTTGCCCATTTGGGAGGCGTAGAAAATTTCGGCTCTCCGCGATAGTCGCTGACGCCGGGTTGGAATCTACCACCGGTTGGGGTATGAGTAAAAGGCGTTGATCAAGGAGGATCACGCATGGATGCTGATGTATACCTCGCGAC
>JBBRHH010000107.1:0-13235 GCA_038222915.1 Tepidisphaerales bacterium | reverse complement strand
GGTAAGCCGCTACATCGCGCCGATCCTGCTCGTCTTTCAGCAGAACGGGCATGGCGGCGGTGGCGCGGAAGTGGCGGGGATTCTCCAGCCATTTGGCGATCCATTGCGCGTTTGTCCGTGAACCAATGTGCGAGAGATCGGGGCCGGAGCGTCCTTCAATCTTTGATGCGCTTTTGTGGCAGGCCGTGCAGTTGAGTTCCTCAACCCAGTGGCGGCCTTGCTCGATCCGGTCGCTGGTCTCGACCTCGGGCAATGCGCCGGACTTGTGAAACAGAACGCCGGCAGGCACCGGCTCCTGAATAAATTCCTCACCCTGCCAGAGCAACTGAAGACGTGCCTGGCCATTCTTGCGGGTGTACTCGATGCGGATCGGATGCTCGCCGGCAGTCAGTGGCGCAAGCTCGCCGGTGATCTCCTTGTCATCCAGAAAAAGCTTGGCCTGGCCGTCTTTGGCGCCGTCGGCGATGAAGGCGTATTTCCCTTTTTCAATGATCTTGACCACACCCTCCCATTTGCCGGTGAAGGCGGTCTTCAGGGTCGGGTAAATCGAGTCATTGTCACCCAGGGTAAAGTTGGGATTGGACATGACGAGGGTGACATGATGTTTCTCGTCCGCAAATGTGGCAACCAGACCCGGTGCGAGCGCATCGGCCGCCCGTGCAGTTGTGGTTGTTGTTAAAGTTGCCGTTAAAGCCAAACAGGCGACCGCAGTCCAACGTCTATAAAAACCCATCCATCGCTCCTGCATTGTGAGTTGACGCTTCTCATTACCGCCGTGAGGAAGGGATGTTAACCGCAGGCCGGCCGGATGTCGCCACTGGCGGACTTGTCGCGCCGGCAGGGGCGGACGGCGAGTTGGACCATGGTTGCTGAAAGCAACCGCGCCGCGCGTCGGTCGGCGACGATGCTGTGGGGTTCTTTGCGCTTCCTGACGCGGGCTGATGGCTGATCGATTTGAATATGTACTCCTACCTGCTTACCCTTTTCCGCGCCCAATCACTTACTCATCCAGCACTTGCGAAAATCCGCCTCTGCACAACCGACAGGCAACCCAAATGCGCGCAGTTTTTCCGCCCCTCAGCACCCATCAATCAGCCGTCCGGCATCCGTCACTTGAGGGGCCGCGTCGGAATAACAAACGAATTCTCCACGCAAAACGCGCAACCTGCCGTCAAACTCCGTCGCTTGACGCAGTGGCCGCGTATGCGAATACTCTCTTGACGATGTTGAGGACCCGAAGGGTACTTGTAGCGACAATCCTGGCGACGGCGCTTTGCGCTGATCGGCTCGCTGTCGCTGCGCCAACGCTTCCGCCGCAGGTGATCGGTGTTGCCCGCCAGATCGCCGGCCGTTTGGCTGCGAGCCTGCGCGGTGTCGTGCCGGCCGTCCGATTCGCCTCCGCGATTCGCACCAGCCGCCCGGCCGCACCCGATCGCCAGGTCCTCGTCTGCGATGCTGGCTTGATTCATCTTCACGAAAGCCAACCCTTCCAGTTCCGCCTCCCACCGCCTGCACTCGCCTAATCTCTTCTATCTCGTATAGCGCGCCGCCATATATTTAAACGGCGCGGCTGATTCTCGTTCATTTCACTATCAACTGATTCACGAAGCGCCGGGGCAAGCCCGGCCCATCCGTATCGCAAGGACCGGCCATGATTAGCGTTCAAAAGGTTCTCACCAAGATTTTCGGCAGCCGCAACGACCGCCTGCTCAAGCGCTTCACCCGCATCGTTGATGACGTCAATGCCCTGGAACTAAAAATTCAGGCGCTGACCGATATTGAGCTCCGCGACCGCACCCAGGAACTGCGCAAGTTGCTGATGAGCGGCGAGCTCAAATCCGCCGACGTCATTCCCGAAGCATTCTCCATCATGCGCGAGTCGATGGACCGCCACATCGGCATTCGCGCTATCTTCAATCCCGACGAACATTTCAACCCCGACCAGTTCGACGATGAATTGCTCGCCGAATATGACGCAGTGCAACGCCAAATGATTGCAACCGGCGTGTCGTGGAACAAGGTCGTCATCCCGCCGAAGATTTATGAGGCCGTCCGCAAACTCTATCCGGAATCGCGTCCTCCCTTCCGCGCCCGCTGCTTCGACGTGCAGCTCATCGGCGGCATGGTCCTCTACGAGGGAAGAATCGCCGAGATGGCAACCGGCGAAGGCAAGACGTTTGTCGCGCCCCTGGCCTGCTTCATGCGTGCCCTCGAAGGATTTCATTGTCACGTCGTGACGGTCAACGATTACCTCGTACGCCGCGACGCAAGCTGGGTCCGCCCTGCGTTCGAAAACCTCGGCATGAGCGTCGGCTATATCCAGTCCGACATGGAAGCCGGTGGCGAAGCACGCCGCAACCAATATTCCTGCGACATCACCTACGGCACCAACAGCGAGTTCGGCTTCGACTATCTCCGCGACAACATGAAGGAGCGGGTCGAGCTCCAGGTGCAGGGGCCGCTTGATTTTGCCATCGTCGATGAAGTGGACTCGATCCTGATCGACGAGGCGCGGACGCCGTTGATCATCAGTGGCGCCGCCCACGACGATGCACCCAAATACCGGGCGGCGGACATCGTGGCTCGAAAAGTGATTGAACTGAACAAGCCCTGGGACGCGGTGGAAAAGCAGGTTGACGCCGCGCGCCGCGCCGTGAAGGCTTCGGAGGGCGACGAAGAAAAAGCCAAAGGCTCCAAGGATATTGTCGAAGCCGCGCGCGGACGGAAGGCCGAAGGAGAGAAAGCGCTCGCCGAGGCCGAGAAGAAGAAGGAAGGACTGGTTCAATATTACGAGGTCGAGCTTGATCGAAAGAGTGTCCATCTCACCCACGAAGGGATCGCCGCCGCACAGGACGCGGCGGGTGTGGGCAGCTTCTTCGTCGGCAACAACATGGAATGGCCGCATTTGATGGAACAGTCCATGCGGGCCCACGTGGTCTATGAGAAGGACAAGGATTACGTGGTCGAGCGGGCCCGCTCCGGCCAGATGGAAGTGGTCATCGTCGATGAGTACACCGGCCGAAAGATGGAAGCCCGGCAATGGTCCGACGGGTTGCACCAGGCGGTTGAAGCCAAGGAACGCGTACCAATCAAGCAGGAAACGCAGACCCTTGCGACCATCACGCTTCAAAACTTCTTCAAGCTGTACAAGCAGTTGTCCGGCATGACCGGAACGGCCCAGACTGAGGCCGAAGAGTTCATGAAGATCTACCGGCTGGAAGTCGTCACGATTCCAACCAATCGCCCGGTGGTGCGCGAAGACTCGGAAGATCGGGTCTATCGCAGCGAGCGCGAGAAGTGGGAAGCGATCATCGACGAAATCAAGGAAGTCTCCGATAAGGGCCGGCCGGTGCTCGTCGGCACCACCAGCGTGGAAAAGAGCGAAATGCTCTCCGACCGGCTGATGCGAAAGTTCGGCGTGGAGCATGAGGTGCTCAATGCCAAGCATCACGAGCGCGAAGCTCAGATCGTCGTCAAGGCCGGACTGCAGCACGCCAACGCCCACGGCGAAACGGTCGGCAACGTGACCATCGCCACCAACATGGCCGGCCGCGGCACCGACATCAAGCTGGCAAAGGAAGCCCATGCCGCCGGCGGATTGCACGTGATTGGCACAGAGCGGCACACCGCCCGCCGCATCGACAACCAACTCCGCGGCCGTGGCGGCCGCCAGGGCGATCCCGGATCCAGCCGCTTCTACGTCAGCCTGCAGGACGAATTGATGAAGATGTTCGCCGGCGATTGGGTCATCAAAGTGCTCGGCTTCCTCGGCATGGAAGAGGGGATGGCCATCGAAGACAAACGAATCTCCAAGGGTATCCTGCGCGCCCAGAAGAAGGTCGAGGAGCGAAACTTCCTCTCACGCAAAAATCTTCTCGACTACGACGAAGTCATGGACTATCAGCGCACCACCTTCTATGGCCTGCGCCAGAAGGTCTTGCGCGGAACCGACGTCGACCAGGTCATCTGGCGAATGATTGGCGACGCCATTCAGGATGCGGTTCGAAAGTACATCGAGGAGGATTACGTCGCCGCCGTCATCAGCGAATGGTCGCGCATCAACTTCGAAGTCGCCATCGATCCGGGCGACCTGCGCGGTATTCGCCATCTGGAAGACCTGGAGCAGTACATCAAGCGGCAGGCCCGAAACGAGGCCGAGAATTCCATCGGCGTCACCATGGACGAGTTCATGGGCGAAGACCCCGACAACCCCGGCAACTGGGACACCCGCGGGCTCTCCTCGTGGGCCATGAGCCGCTTCCACGTAAACCTGTCGCAGGCGCAGATCCGCAAGATGGACGCCAAGATCCTGAAAGACACGCTCACGCAGGCGGCGATCGAACAGATCGAGCAACGTGATGTCGCCGGACTCACCAAGTTTATCGAGCCCCTCTTTGCCGAAACGGAACTGGGCAACTGGGCACGTGAGAAATTCGGAATTCAGATCGAGCCTAAAGAATTTCTGGTCGACGTGCGGAACAACCAGCGCAAAACACCGGCCGACATTGTTGAGCTGATCGAGCAGCGTGCCCGCGCTGCCTATGCCCGCCGTGAAATCGAATACCCCGTTGACCACGTCCTCGCCTACACCCTGACCACGGGCGACGATGGGCAGATCGACAACCCCTACGCGGCCGAGGAGATCCAGCGCTGGGCGAAACAGAAGTTCGGCAATGAACTGTCGCTCGACCGTATCGCCGGCCAGTCGATCCGCCGATTGCGTGATGAGTTGATCGGCCTGCAGGAGGGTTTCCTCAGCGATGGCAAGCTCGCCGCTGAAGTCGACAAACTGATCGCGGAGAATCCAACCCCTGCCGCCCTCGCCAAGGCCGCCAGCAAGCGATTCAACATGACTGTCAGCGCAGCCCAGATGGAAAAAGCTGCGCCCACGGCGGACTCCTCACAGGATGAAAATGGCGAAGAAAGCTTGAGCGTGCGCGATCGTTTGATGCGCCTTGGCCGCCAGTTCATGCGAAAGGAACTGACCGACCTCGAGCAGTTCGTGCTCATTCAGATTTTCGATCAGAGCTGGAAGGATCACCTCTACGCAATGGACATACTCAAGAGCGGCGTAGGCCTGATGGGGTTCGCCGAAAAGGATCCGCGTATCGTCTACAAGAAGGAAGGCTTCGATTACTTCCAGCAGATGATGCGCGGCATCCGCGACAAGGTCACCGATCTGATCTTCCGCGCCCGCATCGTCGGCGAGACCCGCCAGCGCAGCAACTACCGCGAAACCGCCGCCGTCCACGAGCAGATCGAAGGCTACGGCGTGGCCGAAAACCTGAAGGCCTCAGCCGGCGCAGACAAAGGCGAAGAACCCCGCGCAACGGCTTCAACTTCCGGCGGCGAAGAGGTAGCCACAAAAGTAAAAACAATCGTACGCGAAGCCCCCAAAGTTGGCCGCAACGACCTATGCCCGTGCGGAAGCGGTAAGAAATACAAGAAGTGCTGCGGCGCTGATGTGGCGTAAAAAGAGAACGGCGAGCCCAACTTCCGCCGGGCTCGCCGTCTTCACATGGGAGTTAAACTGCTCTACACAGCCGATGCCGTCAGCTTGTAATTCGAGTCCGCATACTTCACCACGTGGATGAAGTACGTTCCCTTCACCAGCGAGCGGCTGATGGCTTCGGCCGTGGTTCCGTTGTTCTCCGAGGCCTTGACCAGGTGGCCTTTGCTGTCCAGCAGTTCCAGATCGATATCATTTCCAAGTCCGCCAAGAGTGAGGCTCAATTTGCGTGTGCGATCGAGCGAGAAGCGATAATAGTCATCCCCATCAAGCGCACCGACAAAGTCGTTGAACGACCTTGCTTTGGTCAGCGTTCCTAACGCGCGAGCGGATCCGGTTGTGTTGAGCGCGTAGTCGGTGTTCACCGTCAGGATATAGTCAGTGTTCTCGCCTACATCGCCGCGCAACGTCTTCACGATGTAGCTGCCCGCTGCCACGTTCTTGGTGATCCCATCCGCCGTGGTGCCGGCCCGTTCGGAAGTTCCCAGTGCTGTCACCGACCCATTCGCGTTCAACTTGTACAGGGCCAAATCTGCATCGGCGCTCAGGCCATTCAGGACAACGCGCAGCGTTCCGCTGGTCGCCATGGTCACGCGGTAGAAGTCGGAAAGATCCGCGTCGCCAACGTATTCATGCACGGATCGGTTGCCGGACACCGTTCCCAGGTTTCGAGCGGTTTTGACTGTGTTGGGAGCGTAGTCGGTGTACGAAGCCGTAGTCGCATCGGCCGCCACCAATGTCGACTCGCCTGCGTCATTAAATGACGCGATCTTGTAGAAGTAGTGATGGCCGGGAACAAGGCTCGATTGGGTGAAAGTGTCGCTGTCCGAATCAATGTTGCCAACCAGCGAGTATGTCCCGTTCACAGTCGTCGACTGATAGACGTGGTAACCGTCTTCATTGTCGGCATTGTCCGTCCAATTCAGCGTGATCTGAGTCACTGAAGCCGTCGTGGTGAGGGCAGTTGGCGCATCAGGTATTACTTGCGGTGTCCCGGTGCCGTCGACACTCAACGTAACCGACGGCGACGAGGTGTCGTTGGTATCGAAGGTAACCAAAGCACTCCGGCTACCCTCGGCCTGCGGTGCAAATTCGACTTCCACCGTGTAGGCAACTCCCGCCGGAATATCGAAAGAACTTCCGATGTCGACTGCGTCCCCGTCCTGATCTTTCACCGTCAGTGCAAAGTCGTCGGGGTTGTCGCCTGCCAGCGCAATATCGGTAATGGTGAGGGTATCATCGCCGGTGTTGGTGATGGTGAACGTCGATGTCGCACTGGTTCGGCCGAGGCTCGTGCCAGCGAATGTGATCGACTTATCCGAGCTGGATCCGCTATCGTCGCTCACCACAATAGTCGCGGGCGTCAATCCATTGCCACTGGCCGCGAGCGTCACCGCGTCATTGCCAGTTGTGGCGTCGTTGGTGGAAAATCCAATGCTCGCCGAACGAGCACCGGCCGCCGTTGGCTTGAATACAACGCTGACGGTGAACGTGTCACCGGCGGCAATAACAAAGTTGTCGGCATTAACCGCGCTGCCGCCGTTGTCGGTTACGTTCACCGTAAAGTCGCTGGCGTTTGTACCGCCAACCAGGAAGTCGGTTACATCCAGATCAGAATCGCCTGTGTTGCCGACGGTGAATACCTGCGTCACGGCGTTGACATTAAGATCCGTGTCGGCGAACGCGACGGCCCGATCGGCTGAATCTCCGCTGCTGTCGCCGACGTTGAGCGAAGCACTCATCAACTGGCGGCTTTCCAAAGTTTCCAAGGCAGCACGGTAAAGCGCGCGACGGCTATTGTTATTCCTGGGGTTGAACATGGTCTGGTGGCCTCCAGTTGGTTCTCACACGCCGCCCCTTGGGCAGGCAATGGCGTGCAAGACAAATGATCAATCGTTGGGGCCGGTGAACAGACTCGGCCCTCCACGATGCTCATCGCCCGCTTCGGAGGGACCGTTGATCGAGAAAATCACCTTAGATGTGGGCGCAGAGACAATTGCGCAAATTCACGGATGGCATATTTGCAGCGAGTTGCGGATTGGAATGGATTAATTTAACGCTGCGATCAGGGCGACGGGGCGGTGGTTGCGCCCGCACGTTCGTGGACCAACCGCCCCCACATAAAGCCCCCGTGGTTGGCGGCGCTCCAGACACCGGAATATTGGTCCTTGTAGATAACTACCCGGGCGGTATAGCTGCCCAAGCCCGGCAATCCAAGATCAGTCACACTGATGACCGGCGTGTCGCCGGCCCACTTTACGGGAACCGAGATTGGTAGTTCAATGTTGCCTTTTTCGCCAATCTTCGCCGTGAGGGTCCAGTTGTCCCCAGCCCCCTTGACCGCCTTGGAAATAACATAACTATCTTCCTTTGGCGCGTCCTTTTGGCCCGTAATTGTGAAATACCCAACCATCGTCACACCGGTCATCGTCTGCTCAAAACGCTTCTCCATGGCTGCCTGATCGGACGGCCCGGTTGTGGGTGAAGCGGCGTCCTTTGCAGCCGCCCATCCCCAGGATGTCAGGATAACGAATAAGGCTGCCGCGGTTTGAATGAAGCGATCCATGTGTCCTCTCGCGAAATCTTGTGCAGGTCAATCGTCGTCGATGGCCGCCGCATTTGTCAATTAAGATTTGCCGAATCAAAGCGCATCGCTGCATCCACACGTTCGCTCTCCGCATGTATTAGAATGGGATTAGAAACCTCTCGGGCGGTCGTTGGAACGATAGGATATTGAATCGATGAAGTCGTATTCACTGTTTCGAGCCTGCGTCACGGGCGTAGCAATTGCGCTGGGCATGGGCGGCTGGCTTGCACATGGCGAGCCCGCGCAAGTCACCACGCGTCCCACCGGTGGTGCCGGCACACTTTTATTTACACAACACGTTCGCGGTATTCTGGAAACCAACTGCGTCAAGTGTCACGGCGGGGAGAAGACCAAGGGTGAATTTGATCTCACGACACGGCAGGGGCTTTTGCATCCGGGTGAGGAAGGCGTCAACGTCGTGCCCGGCGATGCGAAGAACAGCAAGCTTTATAAGCTGATCAGCTTTTCCGAAGACCCGCACATGCCGTCGAAATCGCCGAAGTTGGCGGAGGAAGAGATCGCCTGGATCGCTTCGTGGATTGACGCTGGCGCGCCGTATGATAAACCGCTGATCAACAAACCTGCTGTCGCAAAAGGACACGCGACTGTGACAGCGGAGGATCGGCAGTTCTGGTCGTTCAAGCCGCTTGCCAAACCAACCGTGCCTGCGGTGAAGAACGCTGCGTGGTGCCGCACGGATGTGGATCACTTTGTCTTGGCAAAACTCGAAGCCAAAGGCATATCGCCCAATACTGCAGCGGAAAAGCGAAAACTGATCCGACGGGCTTATTTTGATCTGATTGGTTTGCCGCCAACGCCGGAAGAAGTGGATGCGTTTGTCGCAGATGCGTCGCCGGACGCGTGGGAGAAGCTTGTGGAGCGGCTGCTGGACAATCCTCACTATGGGGAGCGTTGGGGAAGGCATTGGCTTGATCTGGCGCGGTTTGCCGAATCGCATGGTTACGAACAAGACGATGATCGGCCGACGGCTTATCACTACCGTGACTTTGTGATTCGGGCCTTGAATCAAGACATGCCGTACGACCAGTTCGTGAAGTGGCAACTGGCCGGCGATGAATATGAGCCCAACAACCCCATGGCGATGATGGCGACCGGGTTTCTGGCGGCCGGGACGCATGCGACCCAAATCACAGCCAATCAGGTGGAAAAAGAGCGTTACGACGAACTGGATGACATCGCCAGCACAGTTGGAACGTCGATGTTGGGAATGACCATCGGCTGTGCGCGATGCCACGACCACAAGTTCGATCCCATTCCTCAGAAGGACTATTACCGATTTCTCTCAACATTCACCACGACTGTGCGGAGTGAGATGGAAATCGATACCAATTCGGAAGAGAACGCGAAGTTGAAGGTGGCGTTTGATGCGAAGCATCGGCCGCTGGTTGACGCGGTTTTGAAGTTTGAGAAGGAAGAATTGCCTGCGCGGGTGGAGCAATGGCTGAAGACCGCGCCAGCGGAGATCAAGCCGCAATGGCTGGTGCTGGAGGCCGACACGATCAAGTCGGCCGGCGGGACGACATTTGTGCGGCAGGGGGATGGCTCCTATCTGGCGTTGGGGAAAAACGCGGACTTCGACACGTATACGTTTGTTGCGAAGAGCGACGTGAAGGCGATTCGGGCGATCCGGCTGGAGGCGATCGCTGATCCGTCGATGGTGAAGGGTGGGCCGGGCCGTGCGTCGAACGGTAATTTTGCGTTGACGGATTTCCGCGTTACTGCGACGGATGCCGCGGCCAAGGCGATGGCAGTCAAGTTGGTGCGGCCCAAGGCGACGTTTGAGCAGTTGCATCTGCCGATCGCTGCCGCGATTGACGACGATAAGAAATCGGCCTGGGCGATTGATCCGCAGTTCGGCAAGGATCACGCGGCGACGTTTGAGCTGGACACGTCGCTCGCGAACGAGGCGGGTACGGTGCTGACATTTACGCTCAAGTTTGAGAATAACACCGGGCACAATATCGGGCGGCTGCGGTTGGCGATCAGCAGTGCGGAAGGTCCGCCGAAGTTGGCTGCCGATCGCGCGGAAGCGAAGCTGGTCGGGCGGTTGAATCTGGCGCTCGGGCGCAAAGCGACTGAACGGTCGGACGAAGATCGTGCGGCTCTTTCGCAGTGGTATCGCACGAGTGATCCGCGGTGGCAGGAGTTGAAGAAGGCCGAAGAGGATGATCTGAAGAATGCGCCGCGTCCGAAGCTTGCGAAGATGCTTGTCTGCAGCGAGGGCGTTCCGGCGTTGCGGCTTCGGACCCAGGGGGCTGACTTCTTTGAGAAGTCCTATTTCCTCAAGCGCGGCGACGTCAATCAGAAGGACGGCGAGGCGACACAAAGTTTCATGACCGTGTTGATGCCGGCGGCCGGTGAGGAAAAACGCTGGCAGGTGGAACCGCCGGCCGGCTCGCATGTGTCTTACCGTCGTCGATCGCTGTCGAACTGGATCACGGATGTCGACGGCGGTGCCGGGCGTCTGCTCGCGCGGGTGATTGTGAACCGGCTCTGGCAACACCACATGGGCAGGGGGTTGGTGAGTACGCCAAACGATTTTGGCGCACAGGGCGAGAGGCCTACGCATCCCGAACTTCTGGATTTTCTGGCGCAGGAGCTGATTCGCAATGGTTGGCGCCTTAAGCCGCTGCACAAACTGATGATGGCAAGCTCCGTCTACATGGAAAACGGCGACTATGATGAAGCGCGTGGGGCAGCCGATCCGGAGAACTTATTGCTCTGGCGGCGGGACCACCACCGGTTGGAGGCCGAGCCGTTACGGGATTCCCTGCTGTCGGTGAGTGGGCTTCTCGATGAAACGATGTACGGCCCGGGCACACTGGACGAGGGTATGCGCCGCCGGAGTATTTATTTCTTTGTGAAGCGAAGTCAACTGGTTCCCATGATGATGCTCTTCGATGCACCCAATGCATTGGGCGGGTTGGGAGCTCGATCATCAACGACCATCGCACCTCAGGCGCTGGCAATGATGAACAACAGTCATGTGCGCGACTATGCGAAAGCTTTCGCGAAGCGACTAACGCCAGAGGCGCAGAAATCCGTTGAAGGAGCCGTGCAACATGCCTATGCGATCGCGCTGGGTCGCGGCCCTGATCCACAGGAACTGAAGGACAGTGTGCAGTTCGTCAACGAGCAGGAGGGGGTATACAAGGCCCGCAACACCGCCGACCCGATGGGCCTGGCTCTGGAAGAATTTACGCAGGCGCTCATGAGTTTGAACGAGTTTGTCTTTGTCGAGTGATATTTATGCATCCTCACCTGTTTGCTACGCCAGTTCCTTCCCGCCGCGATTTTCTCCGTCGAACCGGGGGCGGTTTCGGCCTGGTTGCGCTTGCTGGATTAATGAATGAAAAAGGATTGCTGGCGGCCGATTCGACCACGCAGCCGTCCGCGATACTGAACCCGCTCGCTCCGCGGCATTCTCATTTTCCAGCGAAGGCCAAGTCGGTCATCTGGCTGTTCATGAACGGCGGCCCGTCGCAAGTGGATACGTGGGACTACAAACCGGCGCTCGAAAAGCATGACGGCCATGAACTGGCGGGCTTCGACAAGAAGACGGGCTTCTTTCCCGACCAGGTTGGCCCGCTGATGAAGTCGCCTTTCAAGTTTGCCCAGCATGGCCAGTCGGGGACGTGGGCGTCGGAAATCTTTCCCAATATTTCCAACCATGTCGATGACATGGCGTTCATTCATTCCTGCTACACGCAGACCAACAACCACTCGCCGGCGTTGTTCCAGATCAATACAGGAATGAATCGCATGGGTTTTCCGTGCGTGGGTGCATGGGTGACTTATGGGCTGGGCACCGAGAATCAGAATCTGCCGGGTTTCGTCGTGATGTACGATACGCTTGGCCGGGGGTTGCCCAAGGGACACGCCCAAAATTGGGGCTCAGGCTTTCTGCCGGGCGTGTATCAGGGTACAGCCCTCAACGGTCAGGGCCAGCCGATCAACAACCTCCAGCGCCCATCCGAGATGGACGATGGGCAACAGCGGGCGCAGCTTGATCTGGTTAACAGGTTGAACCACCACTATCAGGATAAGAATCCGCACGAGGCCGATCTGGCGGCGCGGATCGAGAGTTTCGAACTGGCTTATCGGATGCAGATGGCCGCGCCCGAGGCGCTCGATGTTGCCCATGAACCGGACGACATGAAGAAGCTGTACGGGCTGGACAATCCAAAGTGCACGCACTTCGCCAAGCAGTGCCTCATGGCCCGGCGGATGGTCGAGCGTGGCGTGCGGTTTGTGCAGATTTTTTCGGGTGGGATGGATAATCAGTTGTCCTGGGATGGCCACATGGACATCGCGGGAAATCACCGGCAGTTCGCAATGGAAACCGATATTCCGATTGCCGGCCTGATAAGCGATTTGAAGCAGCGCGGATTGCTCGATTCAACGCTGATTATTTGTGCAGGTGAATTCGGACGGCTTCCGGTGTCGCAGAAGTCGGACAAACCGGGCCGCGATCACAATCAGCACGCGTTCACCACCTGGATGGCCGGCGGCGGCGTGAAGGGTGGCGCACACTACGGAGAAACGGACGAAATCGGTCACAAGGCGGCCGTCAATCGCGTCAGCGTCAACGACCTTCACGCGACGATTCTGCATCTCATGGGAATGGATCATGAGAAGTTGACCTATCGCTACAACGGCCGGAATTTCCGGCTCACGGATGTTGCCGGGGAAGTCGTTAAGGCAGTGGTGGCGTAGAGGAGGCCTGCCGCGTTCTCGACACCAGCGACCATTAACGCTACAACGGCACTCACTATGGCCATCAAAGTTCGCATTCCGTCGCCACTCCGAAATTTCACCCAGGGCGCTGATGTCGTCGAAGCCGAGGGCGCGAGTGTCAGTGAAGTGCTCGAGAATCTGAAGCAAAAGGCCGCCGGCATTGAAACCCGGCTCTTCAAAGGCCCGAATCTGCTCAATCGCTTCGTAAACGTCTATTTGAATGACGAAGACATCCGCCACCTGAAGAATCTGGAAACGCCGGTCAAGGAAGGCGACGAGATCAGCATCGTTCCGGCCATCGCCGGAGGGCTATAATCCAGCGACGCTCCGTAGCGTCGGAGGTTCGCCATGCCAAGCCCATTCCCCGGAATGGACCCCTAT
>JBBRHH010000106.1:0-13304 GCA_038222915.1 Tepidisphaerales bacterium | reverse complement strand
CGAAGCGCAAACAACTCCCCAGCCGCCGTAGACCCAATCAAAATAGCAGTCAAATGAACCGATCGTCCCCGCCGCGCAAGATCAGCAACGCGCGACTTAATCTCGTCACGAGTGCGGGCAGCAAGCGCAATTCCATCAATAAGGCGTCCAGGCATGGGAGGATTATACGAACAACCCGCCCCGTGTCGCGGTTGCCCCGAACCGACCACCGCATCCCGCGAATTGTCCCCGAACGCGGTATAACAAACCCGCCGCAACGAAGTGACGTCTGCCGAGGTCAGCACATAGGTGACCCTTGACGCCCGCTCAACCAAACCGCGCCAACCGTGGCTTGCCCCTTCGCGGAGCATCCGCGCAAAAAAAGAAACCGCATCCATACATCGCAGAGTAATCCTGGCATCCCACCTGATCTTCACCGGTTACGGACACTGGCTCCCCAACGACCCGCGCGGCAGCGGCTCCGACTCTCTGAGAAAAGAAGACCTGCAACTGCTCGGACCAATCCACACAGGACGAAAGCGGATTCAACCTCCGCGCTCCGACATCAAAAACTTTTACAAACAATCCGCCAAAAACCTGGATCATCCGATCCTCTGGTTCGACCACGCGATGCGGCAAACCATAGCCCACGCCATCGCCCAAACCATCAAAGACCAAGGCTACACCCTCCACGCCCTCGCCGCCTGCTCCAACCACACCCACGTCATAGTACGTACGCACAAAGACCGCGCCGAAAAGATCTGGACCACCCTCGCCAACGCCGCCCGCGACGCACTGCGGGCAGCATCACTCACATCACCAACCCACCCCATCTGGTCGCATCGACCTTACAAAGTCTACCTCCACACTGCGGAAGCGGTACGGCAGTGCATCCGCTACGTCCAACAGAACCCATCCAAAGAAAACCTCCCCGCCCAACCCTGGAAATTCATCACCCCGTTCCACCAGTGACATCGCCCAGCAGTCGCGTAGTGTCATACGCTCTTTATCCCAATCCTGAAAAACTCAAAACCCACCAATAACGACCGACACCCAACAGACGCAAACCGAGGCTTGCCCTTCGCGGAAGAAAAAGACGCTGATCGAATTCAAAACGGAACGCTGCGAAATTCAACCAGCGGTCCGCTTGAGGTCTCCTGCGCGATTAGCGGCATGGGGACGGATTACACGGACAACCCGACCCATGTCGCGGGCAACGCGAATCTCGCCCCATGCGCAACCCGCCTACACGCGGTCGGCTCAAACCAGCGCCACCAAAACGGCGCAACCGAAGAACCAGAAACCCAAACATTTACTTGACAACGGATTCCCGCTATGATAGCATAATGTTAAGTATGGATAGGCCGTAAGAAAAAGGGAATTAGGAGAGCCACCCCATGCGGGAAACCATCAACCTGCGGCACAGCCAAATCAACCCATGGCATGCGCGAAATTCGCAAACGTGTTTCGCATTGCGCTCAGCGCTCCCCCGCATACCTTCCCCGCTGTTCCCTCCGTCCCAAGACCAACGCGCCACTCTCCAATGTCCCAGAATGTCCCAAAATGTCCCATCCCAAACAACTCACTGTCATTTCTTGCTCTCAATCGAAACTGCAAGAGCTGCCTGCCGCCTACCGCGCGCTCTAAAATCCGCATTTTCCACCCGCGTCGTTTGGTGGTCGGTTAGTGGTCGTTTGCTAGTCGGTCACAGGTCGGTTGATGGTCGGTTACAGGTCGGTTGGTGGTCGGTTAGTGGTCGGTTAGTGGTCGGTTCTAAACGACCACTCGTCACCCTCTCCGCATCCCAACCCGCTTCAAAACAATCACTTGTGAAAAATAACATCCTTCAAACCGACACGCAACACGATTTTGCGCACACATCCACCTTCAAAAACACCACAAATCAGCGCACCATGACACCGATGAACCGACTCGCAATCGCCTACCTCCTGCTCAACTGCCTACTCCTCTCCCCTCTCGGCGCAGCCGCTCCGCAGATCGACATCGCCATCCCAGACGCCCCCGTCCGCATGCCCGAAGACTTCACCTTCCGCGCCCGCATCACCTCCCCCAAGCTCGATCGCGCCACCACCATCGCCTGGCGCTTCGGCGGCGAAGGCCAGGGCGGCAAAGTCTTCCGCGGCGAGATCGGCAAAGACCTCACCACCGACCAATGGACCGATCCCATTTCCGTCGCCTCTATCCTCCCCAACAAACAATCGCCCGGCCGTCTCTTCCTCACCATCACCATCGATCAACCCGCCAAAGCCAAGGAAAAAAACCGCGACAAACTCCTGCCCCTCACCGCCGTCGAGCTCGACCTCGAATTCTCCGCCCACGGCAAAGTCGTAAAAACCCTCCACGAAACCAGCCCCGAAGGCGGCACCGTCGGCCTCATCATCCCCGGCGACGACCTCCGCCTCGGCAAGGCGGTCGACTCCGACCAATTCCTCCACGACCTAGTCGGCCTCCGCGAATATGCCCAGCGCCGTGCAGAGCAACTCGAATCCCTCCCCTGGTCCAAAGAGCCCCTCCCCAAACGCTTCGCCATCGTCACCGATCTCGGCGGCTACGGCACAGGCAGCCCCAGATACGGCACCCGCTACAGCGACAAACAAATCGTCGAACTCGAATGCCGCGCCCTCCGCCAACTCGGCGTCAACGCCTTCCGCGCCGCCCCCGACTTCCTCATCGACATGGCCGAAAAATCCGAAGGCTACGCCGCCGCCTTCAACCGCAGCCGCGTCGACTCCACCTCCATCGGCTACTCCGAAGCCCCCAAAGGCAAACCCGAAATCTGCCCCTTCGCCCCGGAAGTCGCCCCGGCCATGCAGAAGGCCCTCCAGACTTCACTCGATCGCCTCCTCACCGCCAAATCCTCAGAAGTCTGGGCTCTCACCAAAGACGAGATCGGCCTCTACACCAAGGAACACCCCGCCACCTGTGATGTCTGCAACGAGCACTACCGCACCTTCCTCCAGAACCTGAACGTAAAACTGAACCCGAAAGACTTCGGCAAAGCCAACTGGCCCGAAGTCTCCCTCGCCAACATCTACAACAAAGACGCCGCCCTCGATCTCACCGATCCAAACGTCGCACGCAACGCCTACTACAGCGCCGCCTTCCTCATCGACCTCACATCCCGCCTCTTCACAGCCACGCGTGACGCCTTCGACAAGGCCAACGCCGCCAAGCGCGAAGCCCTCGCCAAAGATCCAACCAGCCCAACCGCCAAGCAGCCCTTCCTCTACTCCTACGCCCTCCGCGGCCCCACCCTCACCTGGGGCGGCGGCGGCCTCGACTTTTTCGAGTTCTATCGCCACGCCGACAACGGCTTCATGTACGAAACCTCCAACCGCGACGCACGCGTCTGGTCCTGGGACAGCTACATGTGCGACGTCGCGCGCGTCGTCTGCGACGATCACAAATTCCCCTTCGGCCTCTACGTCAAACCCCACCGCGGCGCAGTCATCCAGCGCGCCATCGCCGCCGCCGCCCGCGGAGCGACCACCATCTACTGGTACACCTACGGCCCCGATTATTCTAAAGGCGACAGCTTCTCCACCGATCCCGCCGCCATGGCCCTCACCAGCAAGGCCGCGCGCCTCCTCGCCGCCGCCGAAGACTCTCTCTACAACGCCCGCCCCGTAAAACCCGCCCAAGTTGCACTCATTCAACCGCTCTCCTTGGAGCTCTGGCTGCGCCTCCGCGGCTTCCTCAAGCCCGATCAGGCCCACCTCCTGGAGACCGCCTGGGAAAACAACAAGTGGACCTACACCGCCCTCCAGCACGCCCACATCCCCGTCGATCCGCTCGACGAAACCATGCTCGAAACCATCGACCTCGCCCGTTACAAAGTGATCTACGCACCCAGCCCCGTCCTCCGCGCCGCCTCGGCAGCAAAGCTCGCCAAATGGGTCGAAGCCGGCGGAACTCTGGTCACCACCGCCACCGGCCTCTCCCGCGACGAAGCCAACCAACCCCTCAACAGTCTCCTCCCAATCCTCGGCCTGAAAGACCGCAAATCCCCGGCCCTCTTCGCCACAGTAGAACTCTACGGCGCGACAACCATCAAGCCCTTCGATTTAATCATGCCCCTCCCCGACACCCGCAACACCAGCTCAATCACGTCCGAGCCCCCATTCCCAAAAGCCGCCATCCAACCCGCCCTCGGCCGCGAGATTCTCAACCCACTCCCAACCGCGCAAGTCATCGGCAAGTACGCCGACGGCGCATCGGCCATCGTCCGCAACCAACACGGCAAAGGAACAACCTACGCCCTCGGCACCTTCGCCGGCCTCGACTACAGCGCCACCGTCCGCCGCCCTGACTTCGACATGGCCCGCGACTTCAACCCCAACCTCTGCCAATGGCTGGCCGCCCCGGCACTCGAAAAAGTCCAGCCACAAGTAGACCCCGGCCAACCCACAATCGAAGCCCTCCTGATCCAAAGCCCCGAAGGCCGCCAATCCATCCCGGTGATCAACTGGACCTGGAAATCCACGGCCCCACCCGCCACCGCGCCAACCACAATGCCCGCCCAGAAAACCATCACCCAGTTCGTCCCGCAAAAAGACCTCCACATCACAGTCCGCGGCGCAAAGCCCCCCAAATCCATCCAGTCTGCGGCCATGCACAAACCCGTGACCTTCAAACAAACCGGCGAAACCCTCGAAATAAATCTCCCAACACTTGAAGACGCGGATGTCCTCCTCCTCGATTAAATCCAACCTCCAGCAACATCGCCTGTCACTTTTGAATCCGGGAACCAGGAAATCAATTCCTAACAAAATCCAAAATGGCCTTGACCTCACGGTGCGACACAGATAGTATGATGTTAGGTAATATGAAATATGAAATTATCAGGAGGGCCAGCCCATGCGGGAAATTCTTGATCAGACCAGCGGCCAGCTCAAAGGCAATCCCCCCGTCCGCCATCGGCATTTGCCCAGCCGCGAGAAATCCTCCAATCCCCGTCCTTCTCACTCCGTCTGCCTGTCTTTGTCCCCTCGTCGCTTTCATGTCGGTACGGGGTCAAAAACGGTCGGTTCAATGTCGGTTCAGGGTCGTTTGAGGGTCGCTTCAGGGCCGGTTCTATGTCGCTTTGGGGCCGGTTTTTTCGCCCAGTTCCAATCGCGACTAAAATGCAAGCATTGCCCAAACAATACCTTATATCTCTGGCCTCGACTTTCACCTGTTGCAAATAAAAATTTTCACGCACGTCGCACCGACCGGCAACACAATTTTGCGCAGCCGTGCGCCCAACAGCATCCCCAGCACGCGGCCCCAGGCTCTCAGGCGACTTTTGCCCAGGCTGCCCATCGCCTACTGCCCAGCGCCCACACCCCGTACAATCCGCAGTCCATGCCCGAAAAGATCATCCGCGACCCTGTCCACGACGTCATTGCCCTGCGCGTTGATCGCCCTCTGGACGGCCTGCTCTTCCGCCTCATCAACGCGGCCGAGTTCCAACGCCTGCGCCGCATTCGACAACTGGGCCTCGCCAGTCTTGCCTACCCCGGTGCAGACCACTCGCGATACAGCCACAGCCTCGGCGTCATGGAAACCGCCCGCAAAATCCTCGCCCAACTGGGCGAGTCTTTCGTCATCGATCCGGAGATGCGAACGCTCTGCCTCGTCGGCGCACTGCTTCACGACCTTGGCCACGGCCCGTTCAGCCATGTCTTCGAACGCGTCAGCAACATCGATCACGAAGAGGCCACCCGCCGCGTCATCCTCGACCCGGCCAGCGAAGTCCATCGCCTCCTGGCCGCCTACGACCGTCAGCTCCCTGAGCGCCTCGTCCAGTTTCTCGCCGGCACGCCCCAGCGCGTCTTCTATCACGACATCATTGCCAGCCAACTTGACGCCGATCGCATGGACTACCTGCTCCGCGACAACCTCATGACCGGCAGCCAGTACGGAAGCTACGACCTCAACTGGCTGCTCCACGCCCTCACCATCGACCCGGCCTCGAACCGCCTCGCCGTCAACGCCAAAGGCATCAGCGCCCTCGAGGCCTATCTTCAGTCCCGGTACCACATGTACCGCAACGTCTACTTCCACAAAGTCGTTCGCAGCGCCGAGGGGATGATTCGCCTGGCCCTCCAGCGTGCCAAGCGGCTGGCGGTGCAGGACCGCCTCACCTGGCCAGGCCGTGACCACGCCGTCTACAAATGCCTGCTGGGCCAATCGCTCACGCCGGCCGAGTTCTCCCTGCTCGACGACAGCTCCATGCTCGAATGCCTGAAGGCCTGGTCCTGCGGCGAAGACCCCGCCTTGGCCGCGATGTGCCGCGGGCTGCTGTTTCGCCGGCTCTACAAGGTCATCGATCTCTCCCAGATCGAAGATCCGACCGAGCTTCAGAGAATCACCCAAATCGCCCGCGACACCATCACCGCCGCCGGCGGCGACCCCGCCTACGACATGTTCCTCGATGAACCCGAAGACACTCCCTACGAAGTCCAGTTCTCTCCAACCGATAAGACCGCCGCCGGCATTCTCGTCATCGACGCGGCCGGAAAGATGCAGGAGTTCTCCGCCATCTCGCCGCTGAGTGCCGCATTAAATCAACAGTTAATGTTCCGAAGACTGCACGTCCGGGCCGAACTGAAAGTTGAAATCACCGGCCGGATGAAAGATCTATAAAGGAGCACGATTGATCAGGGAGATCACATGGGGAACAAGATGCACAATCGAAGGCATCATGAACGGCAACCGGCGGCCTCTTCAATTCTTCGGCCCTGGCGCGACCAGGCCCATCGCCGGCAATCGCGACACATCGCGCCCCGGCGTCGTGAATTCAATCCATTGCTCTTTTGCTGGCGGCTTCAGGCCGTCCAGCATTTCCGCCACCTGCACGCGAAGCCGCCAAAGTGCGCCCGGATCAAGCTGATCAAAGCTGAGCTGACCCGCGTCGGTCTCACTCGTTTTGTTCAACTTCGCCGACAGCTTCAGCGCCTGACGCACGGTGTTGGCAAGCGCAAGGCGCGGCTCGTGCAGTGTCGCCGCGAGGATCGTCAGGTACTCGATGTCCTGCTCTCCACGGCGAAACGATTTCAACCGGATGCTGGGAACGGGCGTCTTGCTGTTGACTGGTTTTCCGGGATAGAACAGCGAAAGCTCGTCGGCTTTGTCCCACGACTTGGTCTCGCCCACCGTCTGCCACGGAAGCACGCCGTTGCCCCCGAGCGTCCACGTATCAATGCACCACGCGGCCGGCTGGATGTTGGAGGTTTCTATGTTGTTGGAGCCGCCGTAGTTGATGGTCAGCATGCCCGTGGCGTTGGTGCGATCCATGACCATGCGATGGTAGTCACGGAAGCTGCCGCCAACGACGTAGACGTCGAGGATGTTGTCGAGCGTGTCGCGCTGCCATTCGGGGCGGGAGATGTCGCAGCGGTAGGCCATCTTCACATCGCCGCGAACCGGATCTACGCCTTCATGAAACGCCTTGCCGTAGAAGCGCAGCGCCCAGAAATCCTGGGTGTTGACGGGCTCGTCAAGAATCCACGGGGCCGAGCATCTGCTCCAGCTTTTGTCTTTGTAGTAGACCTTATTGTTGAGATAGAACTCGAAGAAGGTGCTGGTCCATTTCTTGTCTTTGAAATGGGAGGCGAATTGGCCGCAGGCTTCGGAGAAGCGTTTGATGTAGGTGGGCTCGAAGGCTTCATCGGCCCAGTATCCGCCTTTGAAAGACTTGTTCACATCGAGCGGCCAATTCTCATTGAGGTTGAGGTAGAGGGATTCGATGGGGACGTTTTTGCGGGGGAGGTCGGCGAAGGCCGACCCGTCGAGGAGGGGGCCGTAGTGCTTGTCGTAGTCCGTCCAGGTGAAAGTCTTGCCATCCCATTTGGGGACGCAGTTGGGGTTGGGGTCGCCGCGCCAACTGTAGCCGAGGCGGTTGAGGCATGTGCGGTGGGCCTGAGCGAGGCGGTAGTAGGCGAGATCGTCGGGCGAATCGGGAAGGCCGTAACAGTTCATCTCGGGGAGGAAGGAGAGGTGGTCGGGGAGGGTGAAGTCCCAGATGTGGAGATCGATTTTCACGGTGAGGGATTCGCCGCCGGTCACGAGCGTGAGGGTGCCGGTGTGTTGGCCGGCCTTGAGGGTGTGGGGGATGTAGAGGTCGGCGATGAGGGAGGCGTATTGCTGGCCTTCGATTTTTTCGTCGGTGGCGGGGAGGGTGAGTGGGGCGTCGAGTGGGAGGAGGGGATCGGGGAGCGGGCCGGATTTGGATTGGACGTGGCGGAATCGGAGGAGTTCGGGCTTGATGTTTTCGTCGTCGAATTTGAGGGTTGCGGTTGTGCCGGCGGTTTTGCCTTTGAGGAGGATCTGGAAGTCGACGAATTCGTTCCTGGCTGCGAAGAGGCGGACGGTTTTGTCGGCGGCGGACCAGAGATGGTTGGCCTGGAGATAGGCCGGGTCATGGTGTGGGATGAGCTGACCGGTGACGGGCTGCACCTTGTCGAGGGCGTCGATGATGGCAATCTCAACACCGGCGACGATTGGGTTTGGAGCGATTGCGGCGTACGGTTTCACCATCGGAGGTTTAAGTTCGATCATCGCTGGCTGGGCGGAAGTTTTGATGATCGATTTAGACGCAGCGGAGAGATTGCCCGCGCGATCGACCGACCGCACAAGGAGTGTAACCGTCGCTCCCGCTTTCTGACGCAGGTCTCGGAGATGAAGCGTGACCTTTTCGCCCGCGCCCCCGGCCATGGGCATCAGGTATTGCGGAAGCGGCGTCGCCTTGTCCCAGTCCGCATCGGGAGCTTCGGAATATCGGCCCAGAAAACCGATGACGCCCGCAGGTCCGTGGTCCTTCGGTGTCAGCCAATGAATGCTGGCCTCACCCGCCGGGAGATTTGCGGTGTCGGAGCTGATGTTGGCGACGTCGTCCGGCGCGTCGTGATCTTCTGGTCCGACGTTGATGGTGAAATAAGGAGCGCGGTTCTTGCCTTCCTCGCGGCTGGAAACGAGGCGGTTGAGCATGTGGTTGAACTTGAACTGCTCGCCGTTGCGTTCGTATTCAGAGCCGACGTCATCGAAGAGAACAAAGCCATGGCTGATGCCGGCGACGCGCGCGGCGACAACCGAAGGATCAACCGCAATCGTCTGCCAACCGTCTTTGTCAGGCGGCGTGGCGTCGGCAAATCGCCAGAGCGTATTGCCCGCACCGTTGATGACCGAAACGATGTCGCTCCCGGGAAACGACCATGGCTGCTCGTCCTGTTTGGCCCAGCGGAAGCTGGCGCTGCCTTTCTGCGGCGTGTAGCCGGTGGCGGTGCCTTCGGTCCAATCGGATGCGATAGTCGAGATTGTCGCGCGGCGCTGTATTTCCTGAGAGGCGACATGAACGTGGAGTGTGGCAGACTCAATGAGGTGCCCGACAAGCGGCTTGAAATCAAGGTCGAGAAGAGCAAATTCCTGAATGCCCTTTGTCTTAAGGCGGGCAGCCCCGCCGTTATTCCCGTCCGCTTCCTTGCCAACATTGGAAACCCATGTGTCGCGACTGACTTTGAGGCGCATAGGGTCGGCGGCGTGCGCCAGGCTGGCGAAAAAGAGGCAGTTGAAGGCGACAATGATGCTGCGGGATTTGGCCATTGGGTTTTGCCGAGGCATGTGATTTGTGATGGGACGACGGAGATATTTACCGTTCAGTTGACAGATTGTTTCATGGACAGGAAAGGAAGAAATTTTGCCCGGAGCGGCCATATAGTATATACACAATCTAAGAATGCTCAGCTTCATCTGGGACCAACGAAACGTCGCGCACATTGCCGGGCATGGCGTTCTTCCGGAGACAGCGGAGCGTGTGGTGCTCAACGCGCGACATCCTTACCCAATGAAGCATGACAGCACGAAATGGATTGTGCGCGGAAGGGATTTGAATGGGCGGATGACCCAGGTTGTTTTTGTGCGCCTCGCCGATGCGCATGGAGTTGATTGGAAAAGCGCAAACATCGCGGAGGTCGAGGATTCAAATGCTATATATGTGATTCATGCAATGCCGATGAGCGATGAGCAGAAACGACGCGAGAAGCGGAGACGATCATGAAGAAAAAGATCAAATTGATCAGCAAGCCGCTGCTGAGCAGCGCGGCACTCAAGTCGATGGGCAAAGAGTTTGACGATCCTGATTATCTGCCGCGAAATTTGCCGTTGTCTGCCGAAGAAAAGCAGTGGGTGGCGCGTTCGTTCCCCAAGCGGGCGGTCGGAAGGCCCAAACGCGGCAAAGGGTGCAAGCGTGTATTGGTCAGCATGGAGAAGGGACTTCTTCAGCAGGCGGATGCGTTTGCGCGGACGCATAAAATGACCCGATCGCAGTTGATCGCCCGTGGCCTGTCGCTGGCGATGAGTGCTTGAATGCTTCAATCCGCTGCTCCAGTTTACGTACAAATGTTAACTCTTTACTACGTTCATGGGATCTAAAACGGCACGGCTTGACACTTTGCTTCCACGGGACAGATAATTCTTCACGTGATGACAACGGCACACCTGGTCAAGATGTTTGAGACGGGCGACTATGAGGGGCAGGTCGCGCGCGCGGCTGATTTATTGAAGCAGGGCGGCGTTGTCGTCCTGCCGACCGAGACGGTCTACGGGGCTGCGGCGATGCTTACGCAGGCGAACGGATTGGCTAGGCTGCGGAGGCTGGAACCACCGCCTCAACCCAAACCTTTCATCATTCACCTGGCTCATCCCGACGAGGCTTCGCGGTATGTGGGGGACATGTCGGATCTGGCCAAACGCATGACGCGCAAGCTCTGGCCTGGGCCAGTGGCGCTGGTCTTTGAGGTGGACGCGGAACGGCAGACTCAGGTAGCGGCTGATCTGGGTGTTGCGGTCAATGATATATACGACGGAGGGATGATCACTCTGCGCTGCCCGGATCATCCGGTCTCGGCCGACGTGATTGGCGCTGTTGCCGGGCCGATTGTGATCAGGCGGGTTCCGGGCGACTATGACGAATTACGCGGTGTGGCTGAGGAATGGGCGGATGGGGTTGACATGATTCTCGACGCCGCTGCGCCACGCTATTCGAAGCCTTCGACCATCGTTCACGTCAAGGGCGACTCTTATGAGATTGAGCGGGTGGGGGTTTACGACCAGCGAATTATCGAGCGGTTGCTCCGGACGACGATTCTGTTTGTGTGCAGCGGCAACACCTGCCGCTCCGCAATGGCGGAGGCGCTGGCTCGGAAGATCCTGGCTGATAAATTGCAGGTGCCGGAACTGGACTTGGAGAGGAAGGGCGTGTCGGTGCTTTCGGCGGGCAGTTTTGCTATGCCAGGCGCGCGGGCCACGCCGGCCGCCGTGGAGGCATTGAAGGGGATGGGGACGGATCTGACGCGGCATCGTTCAAAGCCGTTGACGGTGGAATTGATTCATCAGGCGGACCGGATTTTTGCGATGAGCCGCAGTCACGCCCGGGATGTAAGGTCGCTCGTGCCCTCGGCGGCGGACAAGGTTTCGACCTTGGATCCCGACGGAGACATTGAAGATCCAATCGGCAGCGACCTGCCAACCTACGTTGAGCTGAGCGGATATCTGAAAAATCTTATAGAGAAGCGGCTGGAAGAATTGCCGGTGCCATGAAGTTGAAGGTACGATAGCAGAAAGCCGACGACGGGAGACGTAGGCGATTTTACGCTGGAGTTCAACGGAATGAAGATCGCGGTCGGCTGTGATCATCGTGGGTTTGAGGCCAAGCGAAAGCTTGCGCCCCTATTGAAGCAACTCGGCCATGAAATCGCGGACTTGGGGTGCGATGCACCCTCGAGTTGCGACTACACCGATTACGCCATTCCCGTGGCGCGGGCTGTAGCGGATGGAACGGCCGACGTGGGCATTTTACTGGACGGGAGCGGCATCGGGATGTCAGTGGCAGCCAACAAGATCTGCGGCGTCCGGGCGGCGCTCGTCCACGACGAAGTGACGGCAAGGCTGGCGCGGGAGCACAACCATTGCAATGTGCTTTGCCTCGGCTCGGATTTATTGAGCGAGACATTGATTCGAAAAATTATCGAGGTGTTTCTCGGAACAACGTTCGCGGACGGACGGCACGCGCGGCGGGTGGCGAAGCTGCGCGAAATTGAAAAACAGCAACTTGGACTCACCGGAGCATGAATGTCAGCTTTGCGTTTTCCTGTATTGGCTTTGGCCATGCTCCTAATTGGTTGCGGATCGTCGAAGCCTCCGGTAGCGGCAACGACCCTCCCCGCAACACGGCCCGTGGCCGAGGCGATGGGGCGGTCGCTTTTCAATGGGACGGATTTGACTGGCTGGAAGGCGAGCGGATTTGCGGGCCAGCCTGAGCCGAGTGTGAAGGACGGGTGCATCGTTCTGCCGTTTGGGGAGCGGCTGACGGGCGTCACCTACGATGCGAAGGAAGCAATTCCAACGACCAATTACGAGATCACGTTGGAAGCAAAAAAAGTCAACGGGACGGACTTTTTCTGCGGGCTGACCTTTCCGGTCGACAAGTCGTTCGCGTCGCTCATCATCGGCGGGTGGGGTGGCAGCGTGACGGGGATATCGAGCATTGACGATTACGACGCGGCCAACAACGATACGACGAAGGTGCGGAAATTCGAGTTGAACAAGTGGTATACGATTCGGATGCGGGTGACACCCAAGAAGCTCGAGGCGTGGGTAGATGACGATCAGATTGTGGACGCGGATATTGAGGGGAAGAAGATTTCGACCCGGGCGGATATCGACCTGACCCAGCCGCTGGGGATCGCGTCGTATCAGACGGCCGCCGCGATCCGAAATGTGCGAATTCGTTCGGTCAAGAACTGATTTGCGAAATTGACCTCCTTGGCCCGGTAAGGGAAGATGGGCGCTGTCATTGAGGTGCCCATGGCTGAACTCGTTAAATGCGCTTGTGAGAATTGCTACTGCACGGTGCCGGCGGACAAGGGTGTGGTGCGCGACGGCAAGACGTATTGCAGTGAGGCGTGCGCCTACGAGTGCACCGAAACAACGTGCATTTGTGTTCACAACGGGTGTGAGAACAAGAAGGCCAAATAGGCGCATGGCCTCACCGCTTCCCAATCCACTGTTGCCGCTTCACGAGCAGGCTGAGGCTGAGCTTCAGGCGTATGACCAGACGCAGATCGTGAGCACGTTTGGCATTCCAGAGCTCGAGTACGCGGCGATTCGCAAGTCGGCTGGGTTGATGGATCTGCCGCAGCGCGGGGTGCTGGAATTAACAGGGAAAGATCGTCTGGCGTTTCTGAATAACCTTTTGACGAATCAGACGTGGAGCAAGGAGACGAAGTCGGGGCTGGCGGCGGGGCAGGGGGTGTATGCTTTTTTCC
>JBBRHH010000105.1:0-13314 GCA_038222915.1 Tepidisphaerales bacterium | reverse complement strand
TGCGCAATGGCAAGGATCGCCGATCTGATTGTCGCCGATAAAGAGGACCAATTTGCCACGAGACCGGCTAATTCCGGATCGATTGCAGCGCTTTTTGCAGCGCCATTTGCGGAATCGCTTGATTTCTCGGTAGAATCGCTTATTGTTCGATCCCTGTCCTGGGCATCTGAAGCCGTGACCGAAATGGTTGCGGCTTTTTTGTTGCCTGTCGATGCTAACGCTGGCACCAGAAGGCTCGGTGTCAGTCTATTCGGTCCCAGTGCGTTTCCTACGCTTGGCTCCAGTTTCGAGTGCCCGAAGGCGAATTTGCTGGTACACGTCCTGGTGCAAATCGACGGCAGGAGCCGCTGCCGAAACTACAAAGCTCAAAGCCCCGTCCCGTCTACTACCTGTCCGTCGCCTTTGATACGTGTGCAGTCCGTCGCCCGACGACTTGAAGATGGTCGCAGAAACCCGGTGCGAAACCGCTGTTGTAGCAGCTAAAATCAAGTAATACTTGATTTTGTCTGCCTAAACATGCAATAATACCTCAGTTACAGTCGATAGAGTCAAATATGAGGCCGAACCAGTTTTTCGCCCAACACGCGGTCTTCTCGGCAGCGGAGTTCGCCCAAGCCCACCCCGGCGCCTCGGCCAGCCGGGATTCCGCGCTTTCCTATCACGAGAAGCAAGGCCATCTGTTGCGCGTGCGGCGCGGGCTCTACGTCGCCGTCCCACCGGGCACAGCACCTGATCAGGTTGCAGTGGATTCTTATGCTCTAGCCGCCAAGCTCGCTCCCGACGCGGTACTCGCTTATCACACCGCTTTGGCATTCTCTGGCAAGGCTTATTCGGTCCACCAGCGTTTTCAATATCTCACCGCAACCGCCGCGCGCCCGTTTCGCTTCCGCGACCAGGCGTTTCAGCCGGTCCAGTTCCCCAAGGCGCTGCGTGAGGCGGGACAAACACTGTGGGGAGTAAAAACCGCCGAGCGCAGTGGCGTGGACGTTCGCGTCACTTCGCTGGAGCGCGCGCTCGTTGACGTGCTGGACCGGCCGGACCTCAGCGGCGGATGGGAAGAATCCTGGCGGTCCCTAGCCTCCGTCGAATTCTTCGATCTCGATCGCGTGGTGGAATACACCGTCCTGCTTGGCGGCGCCACCATCGCCGCCAAGGTTGGGCTGTTCCTCTCTCAACACCGCGAGAAGCTGATGGTGGAAGAATCGCACCTGGCAACCTTGCGCAAGCGCAAGCCACGCGCTCCGCATTATCTGGAGCCGGGACGCCGCAGCGAGAACGGCGACACGAAGTTCATCCGTGAATGGAATCTGGTGGTCCCCCGCGATCTGGCCGAACGCGCCTGGGAGCAAGTGGCATGACCATTTCACAAAAGCGTCTCATGGCAGAATCGGCCGCCACCGGTTTTCGTCCCGAGATCTTGGAGAAGGTCATTCATCTTCTGAATCTGCTGGAGAATTTTCGCGCCCATCCCTTCCTCAAAAATCGCGCCGTGCTCAAGGGCGGGACCGCCCTCAATCTTTTTCTCTTTGATGTGCCGCGGCTTTCGGTGGACATCGATCTGAACTACATCGCCAGCGCCGACCGCGCGGTCATGCTGGAGGAAAAGCCGAAACTGGAAAAGGCCCTGACCGATGTCTTTTCCCGCGAGGGTTTCACCGTTAGCCGGCAGCCCGCCGAACATGCCGGGGGCAAGTGGCGGCTCAGCTACCCCAGCGTTGTCACCACCGGTGGCAACCTCGAAGTCGATGTGAATTTCATGCTCCGAATCCCGCTCTGGACTCCATTGGTTCAGGACTCGCGCAGCGTCGGATCGTATCGTGCCACTGGTATCCCGGTTCTTGACTCGCACGAGCTGGCCGCTGGAAAGTTCGTTGCTCTTCTCGCCAGGCACGCCAGCCGCGATCTGTTCGACGTGCATCAACTGCTCACCCAGCAGCCCCTCGACCCGGAAAAGCTGCGGCTGGGATTCGTGCTCTATGGGGCGATGAATCGCAAGGATTGGCGGACCGCAACTCTGGCCGACATCGCCTTCGATTCCCGTGAGCTTCGCGAGCAACTGATTCCACTGCTCAGCGCCTCAGCCATTCAGCGAATCGGCACGGACGACCGATGGGCTGAACGGCTGGTCGATGAATCTCGCGCCGCGATGGCCGTCGTGTTGCCGCTTCGTCCCAATCAACTGGACTTCCTGGAACGCATCAATCAGCACGGCGAGATCCGACCGGACCTCCTGACCAATGATGCGGCAATGGCCGAAAGAATCGCGCAGCACCCTCAGTTGCTCTGGAAGGCAACAAATGTCAGGCAACACAGAGGCACCTAGCTGTGAATCGCTGTTGCAGGACCACTCACGGCGCGCCGCAGCTTGTAATGATTCGTCAATAGGCAACCTGGGCGTAATCGTGTTACGCCGTCGGCTTTCCTTCGCGTCTCCAAATATAGCACTATTCCTTGCCGCGCGTCTTCCCACGCCCAACCCACCTGAACTCGGCAAATAAAACCTTGGTAATGTCCGCCCCTCGCTTCGGCGTAAACCGGATTTCACCCAACCTCGACCAATCCTGCATCGCCCGCTTGTCGAATCGGTTGATCAATTTGCTGGCCGGAATCACGATCAACTGCCAGTCGTCCGAAGCACCCATTTGCAGCTTAACCGCATAATAATCGCCAGTCGTCAGAACAAGCGTCTGAGGCTCAGTGAAGAAACATCTCTGCTATGATTGCAGGCGTCGGATTTACGGCGGAAGACTCAAAGATGAAATACTTGATCATGTGCGCTGCTTTGTTGCTCCTGTCTCACGTAGCGATCGCGCAGCAGGAAAACGTCCCCGGATTTCCGGTGCCTTTTCAGGCGGTCAAGGGACGGGTGCAGGACCCGGTTCTCAGAGTCGGATCGTTTTTCAAGGACGGCAAAAACTGGCCGCAACCCAGTTTCTGGATCGGGAACAAGCGCATCGGCGTGCGGGAAGTAAACGGCGTCTTTCGTGCGGATGAAGACCATGGCATCGGCCTGGTTGTCGACAACCGTGAAATATTCCGGTTTACGTTTTGGGGCTCGTACGAGGGCGGCGGATTTGGCTATCCCTTCCAACTGAAGCCCGGAACGCAGCCGGAACTGAAGGTCGATGAGGTGGCTCGCACTGTCACCTATTCGAAACAGTATCTGCTCCCGAACGGCGAGCCGGCCATCTTCAGTTACACGCTGAAAGGTCTTCCCGACAGCAAGGTTGAACTGAGTTGGGATCTGGGAATCACGCAGGCCGGGCTGGACGAGTTGCCAAAGGCTTTCAACGGGGTGGCACTCTGTTTCACCGGCTCGAAGGACTCTCGAAACGCCTCCATCCTAATCAACCAGCAGCAGTTCAAGCCGGCCGATGAGAAAACACTCAGCAATAAAGAGACGGGCGTTCTGTACGGAGAAGAAGGCCTCGATTTTCAATTCTCTCCAGACAAGCCACTCGAGGGGTTCTCCTTCAAGCTGTCCGGCAATCACACCTTCATCGCATCCGAAAGCCGTCAAAATAACGTCGATTCAATCGTCTTCCGCACCGGCTCGAAGCAACGCGTTGCCCATGACAGCATGGTGATCGATTTCGGAATAGCCGCCGAGAAATCCATCGATGCCCCCGCTCCCGTGGCCGGCGTCGATTTCTGGGCCCGCGATGTCATGGATGTTCCGGCGCCGACAACGCGAAACCTGATACCAAATCCCAGTTTTGAACAGGGGCTTCGTTACTGGAGATGGTTCGGCGGCGGCGGCACCTATGTCGAATCGAAGATACCCAATTATTCCACATCGAATGACGCGAAGTTCGGCAAACAGGCGCTCCTGATCCAACCGACGCAGGGCAATCAGCCCATGCAGAGCCTGCCTATTCCCGTGCTCAAGGGTCACACGTACACCGTCAGCTTTTATGGCAAGGCGGTCACGCCCGATTCTTCGGTTAGTCTCGGTGTCACAAGCGCAGTCAATGGAAGTGAGTTCAACTGGCAAAAGGCCCTGAGCAAGAGCTACAAGCTCACCGAGAGCTGGACGCGAACCTCCTTTACGTTCATCTCCGATACGTCGGCCATCTGCCTCATGATGGGTGGCGGCCGAAGCGTCCTGATCGACGGGATACAGGTCGAAGAGGGCGCGTCTGCAACCGAATTTGTCGCGCCGGCAGTGGAGGGAAACCTGCTGACCGCCGATCCCGATAATTTCCTCGCGGCCGGCGCACCCATCAATGCTTCCTTCAAGCTCGTCGGTGCGGCCGGACTCACCGGCGAGGTCGAGTTCACTCTTTTCAACTACTACCGCGAACGCGTTTATCATGCGAACAACGCCTTCGTTCTTGATCAACAGGGCTCCGCCACGCTTCCGCTTCCATTTGACCCGGCCATTCTCGGCACAGGGATTTTCGTTCTCAAGGCTAACTACAGGCTCAAGGATGCGACCACGCTGCGAGAATATTACCGCCTGTCCGTGATGGATTTCCTGGAGAACAAGCACGCGACCAAGGATCTCTTCGGCAACCTGTCCAACGCCGTCACGCTCACCCGCGCGGATGACAATCTTCGCAACTACATGCGGTGGGGATTCGGCTCAACGACCTATGGCGGCTCCCAGCAACGCGCCGATCTGTTCGCCAAATACCGCATCGCCAACCACCTCTCGATCGCTGTCGATCTGTGCAGCGAGGAGCAGCGCAAACTGATCGACAGCATCACCCCATGGACAGAGATTCCGCCCGGCGGCGAGAAGATGATCGAGGATCTTGCCTTCGACATCGCCAAGGCCCGCCCGTGGGGCGACGCATGGGCTCTGGAGACGGAAACCGAAGGCCGCTGCAAATTGATCCTCAACGGCAACTTTGCGGAATGGTTCAAGGTTCAGATGGCATTCCGCCGCGGCATCAAAAGGGCAAATCCCAATGCGACAGTCTTGCCCGACGGCGGAACCTCCGGATTCGGCCGGTTACGCGGCTACCGCGAAATGGGCGAATATCTCAGGGCCGGTGAGGGCAAGGTGAAGTGGGATGCGATTGCTGTCCATCCCTACGGAACACTCGACGGCATCAAGGGGTGGGACGATTTCGACGTGAATATCCCGCTTCTGCAGAACCTGATGAAAAAGTACGGCTACGGATCCGATACGCCCATTGATTACACGGAGGGATTCAATGTCACCGATACCAACATCCCCGAATGGGGGGACGACGGCTGCTACGACAATTATCAGGCCGACAAGCCGACCTATGATTTCGGCTGGAAGGAACATCTCCAGGCCGCCTGGATAGCGCGAACCTACATCATGTGCATGGAGCATTGGCCGCAGGTGCGCTCGTTCAATATCTGGACCAGCACGCCATATCTCGATCAGTATTTTGCACCGCTGGCGCTCTGCAAAATCCCCAACACGCTCGGCCATCTGTTCCCGAATCCAAAATTCAGGACCGCTGTCAGCCCGGCCTCAGGCGTGCGCGGCTACGTGTTCGAAGACGAGGAAGGCCGTGGCGTCGCCGCGATCTGGTGCGCCATCGACAAAGTCGAGGAAGGTCTGGAAAGCGGCCCGGACATGTCGGTCCGCTTTGGCGAACACGTCCCACAGTTCATCGATCTGATGGGCAATGTTCGGAAGGTGAAGATTGACAATGGCCGGGTGAATATCCCGTTGGGTCCCGCGCCGTTGTTCCTGCGCAGCGACAAGGGCGGAGCGGCGCAATTGGCTGACACTTTGAATCGTGCCGAGATCTCCGGCTCATCACGGCTGATGCGCGTGGCGGTACAGCCAACAGTTTCCGGCGGCCTCGAAGCGTCGCTGTCCAACCTGACCAGCCATCCCTTGAAGGGCAGCTTCATCGCGGGAAAAGATCAAACGGCCTTCGAAGTCGATGCAAACGGCAGTGCGGTCAAACCCCTCACTCCGAAATTCGATCCGATCCCGGGAAAGATATATTCATGGAAGGAGAGCTTCGGCCTCCAGTTTACCAACGGCCGCACGGCCAAAGTCGACTGGGACATGTCGTTCTTCTATGTCCCTCACGCCGCCAAACCGCTTCCGTCGGACCCGGCCTCGTCGGATTGGAAGCAAATCCCTGCGATCCCGATGACGAACTGGGTCGTACAAAAAAATGCCGCCGACAAGCCAGGAAACTTGAAGGCCGCGTTCCAACTGGCCTGGGACAAAGACAACCTCTACCTCCGCGTCAGTGCCGCCGACCACCCGCTGCTCCTCCCCGACCCATCCCGGTTTGTAAAAGACACCAGTCACGACCCGCATCTCCACATCAACGATGGGTGCCTCGAAACCTATTTCGACACCGGCGCCAACGGCCGGACGAATCAGTTCAAAGGGTATGATCCCGACGACTATCGTTACGACGCCTACGCGGGCGATGCCAAGGCATCGAACGGCCCGGGATTGGTCTATCGCTCGCGCGAGCCCTATCACCAGTTGGCCGGCGGCCTGGAAATGCCCGGAAAATCGGACGCGGCCCAAGGCGTCAAATGTCAGTTTTCGAAAACGGAGACGACCTACGCGTACGTGATGGTCTTTCCCAGAAAATATCTTGAACCGATGAAATTGGAGGCAGGCTGGCAGACCGGGTTCGGCCTCTACCTGCACAACAAGGATGTTGCGAAGCGCGATGCGCCAGACCAGGGATTGTCCCTCGCTACCGAACCGGGTGCGCCGTGCGACGCCCGGCCCGATCTCTGGCCTATCATGATTTTTGCCAAAGAGAACCAGACCGTACCATAAGAAATAACACCAATGCCAAAACTCACCGCGCTCCTGCTCACCGTCGTTCTCCTCTCCTCCACACTTCACGCCGCCGAAGCCCCGGCCCCTCAACTACGCATCCCCGTAAAATTCGAAGCCCCCGATCACGGCTTCCTCAGCCTCGCCCTCTACGACAAAAACGACGTCCTCGTCCGAAGCCTCCTCTACGCCCAGCCAGTCGACAAAGGCCCGCAGACCGCCCTCTGGGACGCCACCACCGATCTCGGCCGCGCCGTCGCCGCCGGAACCTACCACGCCAAAGGCACCTTCTTCACCGAGCCCCCGTCCCTCGAATACCTCATGAAAGTCGGCAAGAGCGGCAGCCCGCCTTGGCGCACCTCCGACGGCAAAGGCGATTGGGGCGGCAATCTCGGCGGCCCCGCCGGCATCTGCTCCAACTCCAAATCCATCGTCATGGCCTGGAGCTGCGTCGAAGACAACCAGATCACCGGCGTCCAGCAGATGGACGCCGAAGGCAACATCTCTCTCCGCTATTTCACCTTCTATCCATGGGACTGCCGCAGCGCCGCCGTCATGGACGAGAAGAACCTCTACCTCGCCATCCTCAAGGACTGCCAGGAACTTCACATCGCCGAATACAAGCTCGGCGAACCGCGCGGCAAGATCCTCGTCAAGCTTCCTTCGAAAATGCTCAAGACCGCCACCGGCCGTTGGAAAGGCCGCGGCTTCAATGTCGTCGACGGCCTCGCCCTTACCCCCGATCGTATCTTCGCCAGCGTCGGCGCGAACAACGAACTCTTCATCATCGAACGCGCCTCTGGAAAAATCCTGAAAACAATCGACGTCCCCGGCCCGCGCGGCCTGGCCATCGACAAAGATCACCTCCTCGTCGTCAGCGACAAGCAGGTTTTCCGCTACACATTCGACGGCATCAAAGAAGGCGTCGCCATCCCGCCCGGCCCCATGACCGCCCCCAACGCCATCTGCGTTACACCCGATGGCCTCATCGCCGTCGGCGACAGCGGCCGCTTCTCGCCCGACGCTGAAGACGAATCCGGCACCAAACAAATCTACCTCTACGACAACGCGGGAAAACTACTCCGCAAAATCGGCGCGCCCGGCGGCGCACCCCGCAGCGGCCAATTCCAACCACAAGCCATCGGCGACATCACCGGAATGTGCACGAGCCCGGATGGAAAGACACTCCTCGTCAACGACGTCGCCACCGGCTTCGCCCGCACCGCCCGCTGGTCGCTCGACGGAAAGCTCGAGCAGCAATGGTTCGGCCGAAAGCTCGAAACCTCCCCCGACTCCATCAACCCCGCCCGCCCCAATGAAACCGTCAAAATCGGCGAGGCCTTCGACGACACCCTCACCGTCCAGGCGTGGGAGATGGATTTCGCAAAGCGCACCTGGAAGCCATCCTGGCGCTACACCATGCCCTTCGCCAACTGCTGGCAGGACGACGTCGTCATCGGCTACGGCCACGGCGGCAACCCCCTCAAGAAAGAAGCCGGCCACCCCGGCACCTGGGCCATCTTCGGCTACGGCGCAGCCGGCGGCCTCCGCACCTTCAAAGGCCGCAACTACATGATGAGCAACGAAGGCGCAATCTGGACCTACGCGCCCGACCAGGCCCCCAAGCTCGCCGCCATGGTCTTCACCCACCGCTGCCAGAAGGAAGGCGACAAAATCCAGACCATCTACGATCAGGGCCCCAACACCTGGTTCACCTGGGCCGACAAGAACGGCGACGCCAAAGTGCAGATGAACGAAATTAACCTCGTCGAGAATCCACCCCTTCTCTCCACCACAATGCGCATGGCCACCTGCTCGCTTGACGATCAGATGAACATCATCTTCCTCCTCCTGGGCAAGGCCGATCCATCCCAACCGGCCAAACTTTGCAAACTCCCCCTCAAGGAAATCCTTCCCAACGGCGCGCCCGTCTACGACTGGCACGATCTCCAGAGCTTCGATCCCCCGATCCACCTCCCCGACTTCACCGGCGGCGATGCCACAAAAAAGATCAACAACGTCTACCCGGCAAGCCTCATCTGCAGCGGCGATTCCTGGTACTGCATCGGCGAGCCCGGCTCCGACCAGCAACTCCACCTCTCCGGCATCGACGGCGACGGATGGTGGGCCAGCCGCAACTGGCGAAAGAAGATCTGCCGCTTCGACGCCGCCACTGGCGCGTGCCGCTGGGCTGTCGGACGCCGCGCCCCCGGCGTCGCCCAGCCCGGCCAGATGTACAACCCCATCTCCCTCGCTGGCTACGCCGCCGGCACCGTCTTCGCCGCCGACGCCATGGCCGTCGTCTGGGCCTGGGACAAGGACGGCCTCTACCTCGGCCGTCTCTACAACGGCCCCAATGACAAAAAGCAGGACCAGAATTCGATGTACATCGAAATGCAGGGTGCCAACGTCGTCACCGTCGCCGACAAAATCTATCTCCTCGCCAACGACACCGGCGTCTCCGTCCACGAGATCCACCTCCCCAAACGCCAGCCGGTCAAAGGCGCGGATGTCATCCTCACCAATGACCAGGCCGCGCAAATACAATCTTGGGACCCCGACGGCCTCCCGCCCACCGAAAAGCCCTCCTGCGTCGTCCAATACCTCCCCGACCACCGCCACGACGCTCCGATGAACATGGAAAAAGACATGGACGGCCGAGAAGGCTGGGACGGTTTCTCAGATGGCGTCAAAGTCGAGCCCATGCTCGTCCTCCTCGACGGCCAGCGCCTCGCCACGGTCCGCGCCCTTTACGACGAGCACAACCTCTATCTCGGCTACTCCGTCACCGCCCCCAACGGCCCCATCAACAAAGGCAGCGAGCTCCCCGCCTGCCCCTTTGTAAGCGGCGCATACGGCGACGCCTCCTTCGCCCCCGACGCTTTCCTGCCCCGCCGCACTGAAGTCCGCGAAGGCGACGTGCGCGTCATCATCGCCAAAGTCACCGGCGAAAGCGGCAAGGCCGTCGACTTCCAGCAGGGCTACTGGCAGAAAAAAACCAACGGCCAAAACGGCCAGACCATCACCTCCCCCGCCGCCTCCGTCCGCATGGACCAGATCAAAGAATTCCCCGGCCTGAAAATGCACTGGCACGTCAGCGACAAAGACAAAAATTCCAATCGTGTAAATTACGACCTCAAAGTCGCCATCCCGCTGGAATCCCTCGGCCTCTCCAATCCATCCGGAAAAACCATCGGCTTCGACTGCTCCATCGGCGTAGCCAACGAAGCCGGCGACCGCCGCGAACGCGCAGGCCACTGGTCCGGCCAAAGCGAAGCCGCGGTAGTAGACCGCCCCGGCAGCGCCCGCCTGCTCCCCGAAACCTGGGGCACACTCACCTTTGCCCCAAAGGCAAAATGATGCGCTCGCCCTAACGAAGCCCGCCGCGCAGTCCAATCCTTCGCCATCACCCCACATTCGCCACAAGCTCAGTCTCCAGTCCCCCTACCGTCACCTGCCTCTGCCGCTCCCCGATCCGAATCGTAAACGTCTCCTCCCGCTCCGATAGATTCCAAAGCAGCACCGCCTTCGCCGACGGATACCACGCACAAACCACCGGCTTCTCTTCCATGACCACCGGCACATCCACAAGCTGCGGCGTCAATTCGCGCTTGAGCGCAAACACCGCCTCCATTGATTCCCCAATCGCCCGCACTCCCTCCCCGCTCGCCTTTGCCGAAGGCCGCACAATCGCCGTGGCCTGCTTCCCATCACCTCGCCGCCTCTCCCCGAGCGCCCGCGCATCCGCGTCGCCCAGAAACACCCATCCGGCCGCCGGCAGCGCATCACAAACCTCAAACGGCACCCCCGCCGCCAGAAACAAACTGAACGGATTGTCGTCGCCCACATACCGGCCGGCCTCGCCCCAATAATGCTTGAACGGCCCCCGCGCCACGTGCCCCGCCACCGTTTCGTGCAACTCCTTCTGTCGTTTCATCGCCGGCCCCAGCGTCTTCCAATGCTGCACCGGAAACGGCGTCAGCCCGCTCATGAACATCGTGTTTCGCACGTCCGCAATCGTCGACACCGCCAGCTTCGCCGCCATGTTCCGCGCCGACAGCCGGTCCGCTGGAAACGCCGTGCTTTCGCTGTACGCCAGTTCCGGCCGCACAAACCTGCGATGGAACAGCGCGCTGAACAGCTCATTGGTCTTCCCCTTCACCGACCCGAACGACCCATCATCAAAGCTCAGCTCTCCCACGCGCAGCGGCACATTTGCATAGTCTGCCAGCCGGATCCCCGCCTTCTCCGCGCCCATGTACATCACCATGTTCCCCACCGACAGCTTCTCCCCACCCGCCTCGCGCTGTGCTCGGAAACAACCGCTCAAATCATCACAAGTAAACTCCACCCATTCCCGCAGGCCAGCCGTCAGCTCGCGCCCCTTCAGCGCCTGAACAACCTCGTCCCACTGTTGATCTGAATACCCCGTGCGCTTCAAAAATCTCTCTCGATGTTCATCACAAAAACAACCGCCAATCGTCCCCGGCGATCTCGCCAGCCGAAAATCATCATCCAGAAAAACCTGTCGCGCCCCCGCCTCGCGCAGTTTATTGATGGCCGCCACATTCTCGTCGGTCGCGGGTGCATGCAATGAAGTCCCGGCAAACGGATGCCGATCCATCGTCATCCCTGGCTTCCAATGCTTCGGCGGCGTCAGCGGCAGCTTGCCTGACTTTGCCCCAAGCGAATCGCCCGGATGTCCAAGCGCCAGATTGATCACGCCACAACTCATCCCCGCCCCCTCCACCTTCTTCCACTCCAGGATCAGCTCCTCCACCGGCGTCGGCCAATACCCATAAAAGAATCCCGTGACCCAGACCGTCGATACTCCCGCCTCGCGCACAATCTTCAACAACGCCGGGTCCGGCCCCATGAGGCAAACATGAAACTGTCGATTCCCTCCAGGCCGGCTCGCAGCGGGCGCTCCGAGAACCCGACCCGCTTCTCGCCAGGACAACATCCCAGCGCCCGCCGCCGCACCCGCGACACCCAGAAAAGATCGTCGGCTCAGCATCCAACCTCCATTTCCACAAGCTTGCGCCCGCAGCATTTCTTGATCAACTCTTTGCCGCGCCCAGAATAGTACCCGACGAGACCGGTGGCTTGCAGCAGAAAGGTCCCATATGAAACCCTGTCCATTGTTCGCCGCACTCTGGCTCACCCTGGCATCAGCAGCCTCTCCCGTCCCCGCGGCAAATTTAACTCCCAACGGATCGTTCGAAGATCCACAAAAGACCGACTTCCTCGCAACCCTCGACCCCAAAACGCGCGACTACTACGCCGGCACCAAACAATCCCCCTTCGAATCCTGGGCCTTCGGCGGCCACTACCAAAACGGCGACTACACCGTCGAAACCACCACCGCCGCACACACCGGCAAACAATCCTGCAAGATCACCTGCATCAAAAAAGGCCGGGCCGGCATCGCCTCATCCCCGGTCACGCTCAAGACCGGCGCGAGCTTCAACATCTCCTTCTGGGCAAAAGCCCAGGACGCCAACGGTGGCCGAATCTTCCTCAATCTCGAAGGCTCGCTCGGCGACGGCTGGACCAGCAAAGACCTGAAAACCGGCACCTTCGACTGGACCCATTTCTCCCACCGAGCAAAAGTAAAGGGCAACCTCGCCGAAGACCAGACGATCGTCGCCTTCATCTACACCACCTGCGAAGGAGCCCTCTGGATCGACGACTTCACGTTCGACCCGGCCGACGCCGCCACACCCGACGACACCTCCGTGATCTCCAAAAAACCCAACTCCATCCCCGAACCTCAGGACTCCATTGGCTACCGTATCAACATCGTTTCCCCGCTGGACAAAATCTTTCCATCTGACAACTACACGCCAACGGCCAAGGCCGACAAAATTGACATTGCCGCCGCCCGAAACGAATACGAATCCGCCCAGATCGTCATCGAAGCCCCGTGGCGGCCCGTAAAGATCACCGACATCAAATTTACCGATCTCGCCGGCCCCGCCGGCGCAGCCATCCCCGCCTCCGCCATCAAGTGGGAGCGCGTCGACTACATCCAAACCACTGTCACGCCTCCCTACTTCACCGATCGCGGCCTCGGAAGCTATCCCGATCCTCTCTTGCCCGCCGGTCCATTCACGGTCGAATCGCTCTCGCGCACGCCCATCTGGATCACCATAAAAACACCCCGCGGCTGTCCCGCCGGCACGTATGCCGGTTCCGTCACCATCACCACCGACGGCCAAAAACCAACCACCCTGCCCATCAACATAAAAGTTTGGAATTTCGCCCTCACCGATCAGACCCACTTAAAAACCCTCACCTGGCTGAGCACCGGCGTCATCCGCGACTTCTACAACAACCCCAGCACACCCCGTGGCGACCAGAAGCACGCCAACACCGTTCAAGCCTACGAAAACATCCTCCTCGAACACCGACTCGGCCCCGGCGGCGACGTCGCCGCACATCTGACCCGCGACAACAGCGGCTACGACTTCACAACCATCGACGCCACCCTCGAGCGCCTGATCGCCAATGGCATGAACAGCTTCATCATCGCCGCCGCCCCCAACCTCCACCGTGAAAAACAAACCGAA
>JBBRHH010000104.1:0-13367 GCA_038222915.1 Tepidisphaerales bacterium | reverse complement strand
AGCCGTCGATCTCGCCCGCCTTCATCTTGTTGGATAGCTCCGCACAGCCACACCCTTCCTTCGCCAACGCGTCGATCATTTCCCGATCCACCAGCGGCGGAAACTGCGACTCCTGGTAATACGGATAGTGCCCGCTGGTTTTGTACAGACCCAGCCGGCCAATATGCGGCGTAAACACCTGCGAATATCCCTGTCGTTTCAGATGCTCGGAAATAAAGTTCTGCAACTCCTGTCGCACCACCGCACCTTTCGGCTTCCACAACACCAACCCCTGCCCCACCGCGTCATCGATCGCGAACAGCCCAAGCTGCGGCCCGAGCACGCGATGGTCGCGCTTCTTCGCCTCTTCCTGCAGCCGCGCAAGATTCTCCAACTCCTTCTTGTCGAAGAACGCAGTGCCGTAGATGCGGGTTAACTGCTCGCGGTTCGAATCCCCGCGCCAGTATGCTCCCGCAATCGACTGAAGCTTGAACGCTTTGATCTTCCCAGTAGCCGGAATGTGCGGGCCCCGGCACAAATCCAGAAAATCGCCCTGCTGGTAGAGCGAAACGCTCTTCTCTCCGGCCTTCTCAAGTTCATTGATGATTTCATCCTTGAACCGCTGGCTCTGACCATGCAGTCGCTCGCGCGCCGCGGCCGGCTCCACATCCTCCCGCTGAAACGGAAGATTGCCGTCGATAATCTTCTGCATCTCGGCCTCAATCTTGCCAAGATCCTCCGCCAAAATGCTCACGCCCTTGGGAAACTCAAAGTCGTAGAAGAATCCGTTGTCGATAACCGGCCCGATGGTGTATTGCAGGTCAGCGCCGTAGAGGTGTCGTAGCGCCTGCGCCAGCACATGCGCAGTGCTGTGCCGCATCACGGATAGCCCATCCGGATCGCGGTCAGTCACGATCTGCACTTCATGTTCGCCCGTCAGCGCCGTCGCCAGGTCAACCAGTTTTCCATCCAGCCGGCCGACAATGGCGGCCTGCGCCAGCCGTTTGCCGATGGTCTCGGCGAACTGCAGTATGGTGGTTCCGTCCGCCACTTCCCGGATGCTGCCATCGGGTAACTTGATCGAAGCCATCGTTCGCCTCTTTCCAATCCGTGATAATCCGCGTCAAATCAAACAAGGTCACTGCCAAAAACAAAACCGCCCGGCTACTCACCGGGCGGGCCTTCGTCTTTCAGTCGTGACGACGCACTACCTCCCGGCCTGCCGAGTGGTCGTCGTCGTCCCATTGTTTTGATCAAAAAACAACATATCGCGAGTGACTATATATCGGCATAAAACCACCGTCAAATTGAGCCGTCGGTAAACCACCTACGTCGGTTTACGACAGCCACCGATTGCGTCCGCCCCGCTCAGGACGGAACATTCCAGCACCGGATTGATCGCACGCTTATCGCCAACGAAATTGAGAGCAGTGGAACAATGAAAACTTCACTTCAGAAGAAAATGCGTCACGTCCTTCTCGACATGCGCGACGAAGCCGAGTTGTCGGCCGAATCGCACCGGGACATCGACCAACTCGCAAAACTCAACTGGTCGAACGACCTCGCCGCGCTCGCCCGCCTTGCCGAGTTCTCCCCGCAGAGCGTCGAGCGATTTCTCGACCTGATGGTCTCACAACTCCACGCCTTCCCTGAGGTCGAGTCGAAGCGCCTTGAAGCGGCAAGCGTCTGACCTCCGCTCACGCGCGCCAAAGCTTGCCGACGGCCTCGCGCGATGGCATGGCCGCGTCGCGTCCGCAACGCTTTTTCTTTCCGAAAGCACCTCTGCCAACGCGGCTATAGCGCCGCGGTCTCATTTACCGCAGAAGTCGACTAGCCGCGCAATCTCGCTCCGTAAATCCTTGCGGTGCACGACAAAGTCGATAAACCCGTGCTCCTGCAAAAATTCACTGCGTTGAAACCCATCAGGCAATTCCACCTTGATCGTATTCCAGATCGTCCGCGGCCCCGCAAATCCCACGAGTGCCTTGGGCTCCGCGATAATGAAATCGCCCAACATAGCAAACGATGCCGTCACGCCACCGGTCGTTGGATCCGCCAGCAATGAAATAAACAACCCGCCCGCGTCGTCCAGCCGCGCAAGCGCCCCCGAAGTCTTCGCCATCTGCATCAGCGACAACGCCGATTCCTGCATGCGCGCCCCGCCCGAGCACGAAACAATCAGCAACGGCAACGACTCATCTGCGGCCAGTTCGATCGTTCGGGTAATCTTCTCCCCCACCACGCTCCCCATTGAACCCATCATGAACGTCGGGTCCATCACTGCCAGCATGATCGGCCGGCCTTTGATAAATCCCTTGCCGCACACTACCGCGTCCAGGTTTCCCGTCTTCGCCTGCTCCGATTTCAGCCGATCCCCATACCCCTTCTTATCCACAAACGTCAGCGGATCGGACGGGCTGATATCGCTAAACATCTCCTCGAAGCTTCCCGGATCCGAAAGCTGCGCCACGCGTATCCGTGCCGAGATGCGAAAGTGATGTTGGCAGGTCGGGCAGACCTGCATCGATTCTTCAACTACCTTGCGGAAAAGCATCTCCGAGCATTCCGGACAACGCAGCCAGAGTCCTTCTGGAACGCCTTCCGATCGCTTGGCCGTTGCCGCTTCCTGATTGGGTATTTGTGACATAAGAAAATTGCAAATTAAGGTTTACTGACCTAGATGTTGCGCGCCTCCGGCCAAGCATGCAAGCTACCCGGCGCTCCCGGCCAATCTCTGCCGCAACTTCCCAATCGCCCCGGCCCGGTCCTTCTCGCCAAAAATTGCACTCCCCACCACAAACCAATCCACCCCCGCGTCCGCCGCCGCCGCGATGGTCTCCGCATGAATCCCGCCATCAATCTCCAGCCGCTGATCCGGCCGTAGCCGCTTCTTCACCTCACGCACCTTCGCCAGCATCTCCGGAATAAACTTCTGGCCGCCAAACCCCGGATTGACGCTCATGATCAGCACCACGTCCACCTCATCCAACGCAGGCAAAATTCGTTCCAGGGGCGTAGGCGGATTCAAGGTAATTCCCACATTGCACCCCAATTTTCGCAACTCCCGCGCCGCCAGGACAGGATCAGCCACCGTCTCGACCTGAAAGGTAATATTTTGCGCCCCGGCCTTCACAATCGCCGGCGCATACCGAAGCGGCTCCGAGATCATCAAGTGAGCATCAAAATAAGCTTGAGTAGCCCCTCGAGCCGACTGAATCACCGGCGGGCCGAGACTGATGTTCGGCACAAAATGGCCATCCATCACATCCACATGAAAAAAGTCGGCGCCGCCAGCCAAAGCCTCCTCCATTTCCACCCCCAGCTTGGAAAAGTCTGCGGAGAGAATCGAAGCGGCGATAAGAGGCGAGGCCAAGCTAAGAGGATTTGAAGTCATTGCTCAAACCTCAATCCAAAATATCCAAAGTTGTAAAATGCCCATTCTCCAAAAACTCCAGCGAAGCCCCGCCCCCGGTACTCACATGGCTCACCTTCTCACTAAGTCCCATCTGCTCAATCGCGGCCGCGCTATCCCCGCCACCAATGATCGTCACCGCCCCGTGCTTCGCGGTCGCCTCGGCCACCGCTTCCGCAATTGCCTTCGTCCCGGCCGCAAACGGCTTCTTCTCAAAAACCCCCATCGGCCCGTTCCAGACGATCGTCTTCGCCTTCGCCACTTCGGCCTTATAAATCACCTGCGTCTTGGGTCCGATGTCAAAGCCTTCCAGATCGGCGGGGATATTGCCCTCGACAATCTGCGTCACCGCGTCATCGCTCATCTTGTCGCTAATTACTGTATCCACGGGCAGCTTGATCTTCCCGTTGGCCTTCGCCAGCAGGCTCTTCGCCAGTTCCACCTTATCGCGCTCGACCAGTGACTTGCCCACTTCCTTTCCCTGCGCCAGGAAGAAGGTATAGGCCATCGCGCCGCCGATTAGCAGCGTGTCGCACTTGCCGAGCAACTGTTCGATCACGTTGATCTTGTCCGAGACTTTGGCCCCGCCCAGAATCGCGACGAAAGGCCGAAGCGGCTTGCTGATTGCCTCGCCCAGGAACTTCAGTTCCTTCTGAATCAAAAACCCAATCACCCGCGGCTTGCCTTGCAGCGCCTGCGCCGCCCCGAAGGTGCTCGCATGTTCGCGATGCGCCGTTCCAAAAGCATCGTTCACATAAATATCCGCAAGCTTTGCGAGGCTCTTGGCGAAATTTGGCTCGTTCTTCTCCTCTTCCTTATGGAAGCGAAGATTCTCCAACAGCAGCACGTCGCCATCCTTGAGCGCACTCACGGCCTGTTCTGTCGCCACGCCAATGCAATCGTCCGCAAAACCGACGTTCTTCCCCAAAAGCTGGCTCAACCGCTCGGCCACCGGCTTCAACGAATACTTCGCTTCCGGCCCACCCTTGGGCCGCCCGAGATGCGACATCAACACTAGCCGCCCGCCCCGATCGACAATATTCTTGATCGTCGGCAACGCCTGCGTAATCCGCCGATCATCCCCAATCTTCCCGGCCTCAATCGGCACATTAAAATCCACCCGCATCAATACGCGCTTGCCCTTGGGATCAATGTCGGCAACTGTCTTCTTGCTGGCCATGGTCAAATCACTCCTGAAATTCTATTGAGTTAATGGGTTCAAACAGACGGTGGCGATGCTAAGGCCACGCCTTTTCAAGTCAAGGCAACATCCAGCATCCCTCAAACCGCTGAAGCCGGCTTCTAATGATGCTCATGATATTTTCGAGCAAAATGCGCCAGCACCTTGCGCGGCACAAAAGCCAGCGGCAGCTTCCGCAATTTATTTCGCAGCCCGGGAACCACAGTCGTCTTCCCTTTCATCATCCCGTCATACCCCGCCCGTGCCACGGCCGACGCATCCATCACGATCTGAAAAGCCTTCGAATCCGCCAAGCCCGCCCGCTCCGCAAACCCCGTCTTCGTCGGCCCAGGGCAAAGCGCCGTCACCGTCACGCCCGTCCCGCGCGTTTCGTTCGCAAGCGCTTCCGACAACGACAACACATACGACTTGCTCGCGTTGTAAGTGGCCATTAACGGCCCAGGCACAAACGCCGCGATCGACGACACATTCAAAATCCGCCCCAATCCGCGTTCAATCATCCCAGGCAAAAGCAACCGCGTAAGATGCGTGACGGACCCCACATTCAACTGCAAAAGCCGAAGCTGAGCCTCAATATCGGTCAGAGCAAAATCGCCCTGTATCGCAAACCCCGCATTGTTCACCAGCACATCAATCGAAACGCCTAGGCGTTCCAACTCCCCACAAACAGCCCTCGAGCAACTCGCGACCGACAGGTCAATCGGCAGCGCGCGGGCACAAACGCCATGCAATCCACTCAATTGCCCCCCCAACTCCTCAAGTTGCTCCGCACATCGCGAAATCAGCACAAGGTCATAGCCATCCCGCGCAAGCAACCCCGCAATCTCCCTGCCAATTCCCCCCGACGCCCCCGTCACCAGCGCCGTCCGCCGAGGCTTCTGCGCCTTCGTATTAGTGCTCACGTCCGGCGGATTAGTCACTTGGTTCTGCTGCATTGCGTGCTGCACATTTCAATCGTTCTGCGCCATTTCGTCCACCAGTAACTTCACCGCTTCTCCAAGTCGAAGCGCCGCCACCTTCGCACTCTTCCCCAATCGCATGAGATACCCGATGCGTGAAGGCCGTCGAAGAACTCCGCCCGCCACCGCCCCAACTTTCGTCCGCCCCACGTCATCCACAAAGCCCATCACCGACGGATCGAGCGTCTCGCCGGCCGTGTCACAGATGCTCCGAATCCCCAAAAACGGAACGCCAACCTCTGCCGCATAGTCCCGCACAATTTCATTCTCCATATCAGCCGCGACAGCTCCCGTCTTCGCCCACAACTCGGCCTTCTCTAACGTTGTAGCAACAATCGCTTGCGACGTATGAATGTCTCCACGGCGATACCCTAAGGCGGTGGCAATGGTCGACCGCCCATCAATCACCAAGTCCCCCAAAACCAACGCCGGATCCAGCCCCCCCGCGAGTCCAGCCATCACGATCGGCCCCGCCTCCACCGCCTGCACCTGTTCTCGAAGATATTTCGCACGAATGCCGATAATCCTGAGGACCACGTGCCCTGACGCGCTGCGCCAGTCAACCCCCGCGCGTTTCAACCCCGCTGCTCGTGCAATCGCCCGTGCTTCCAACTGAACCGCGGTCAGGATGAGAAGTTTCCCTTTGCCGATGATTGGCGTATTGTAATCTCAGGAAGCCGACAAAGAGGACTGTTCCTTATGGGCGTGCCGATTTCGCAAATGTGGACCGTTGCCAGTTACGTTCTCAAGCAAAAGTTGCGTGGACGAAAGCAGTACCCGCTCGTGCTTATGCTCGAGCCTCTCTTCCGCTGCAACCTCGCCTGTGCCGGCTGCGGAAAGATCCAATATCCCGCCCACATCCTGAAAAAAGACCTTTCCCCCGAGGACTGCTTCAAGGCCGCCGATGAATGCGGCGCACCCATGGTCAGCATCCCCGGCGGCGAACCCCTCCTTCATCCAAAAATCGACGAAATCGTCGAAGGCCTGGTCGCCCGTAAAAAATACATCTACCTCTGCACCAACGCCCTGCTCCTCAAGGAAAAGCTCCATCTGTTCAAGCCCACCAAATTTCTTACCTTCAGCGTCCACATGGACGGCCAGCGCGATCACCACGACTTCTCCGTCTGCCGCGAAGGTGGCTACGACATCGCGCTCGAAGGTATTCGCGCCGCCGTCGCCAAAGGCTTCCGCGTCACCACCAACACCACCCTCTTCGACGGCACCGATCCCAAAAGCGTCCGCGCCTTCTTCGACGAAATGATGGCGCTCGGCGTTGAGGGTATGATGCTCTCGCCTGGCTACAGCTACGACAAAGCCCCAGACCAGGAACATTTCCTCGGCAAAGCCAAAACCCGCCGCCTCTTCAACAAGATCCTCAGCAACCGCAAAAAATCCTGGACCTTCAATCAAAGCCCCCTCTTCCTCGAATACCTCATGGGCAAGCGTCATTACGCCTGCACGCCCTGGGGCATGCCCACCTACAACATCTTCGGTTGGCAAAAACCCTGCTATCTCCTCCAAGACGGCTACGCCGATACGTTCGCCGAACTGCTCGCAACGACCAAGTGGGAGAATTACGGCACAGAAAGTGGCAACCCGAAATGTGCAAACTGCATGGTGCACAGCGGCTATGAGGCCAGCGCAGTCAACGACACCTTCTCATTAAGGGGAATCTTCAAAGCCGCCAAAGCCACGCTATTCGGCGGCGCCTACTCAAACCGAGCCGCCCTCCAGGCCCTCGAAGAGAACGACGAAGTAGATCACACCACAGGCCCAGTAGTCCCCCTCACCATCCACGGCACAAAAGTAGACGAGCGCGAAACCGTAAACGCCTAGCAAAGCCCAGTCTTTTTCTTCCTTCCTGTTCCTTAGTGTCCCTTCGTGGACAAAATGATATGCCCCAGGAAACCAAATCAATGCCGGCGAATCCAGATGACCTGGATCACGTAGCCGGCGTAGTCCACGAAAAGCTCGAAGGCTGGATCCCGCCCCTCGCCTCCGACCAAGAAATCCGCCTCGCCCTTGAAAAAGCCTTCGACTACCGCGGCGACGTCACCATCACCCTAAAGACCGGCGAAAAAGTGGAAGGCTACATCTTCGACCGCGTCAGCGACGCGCCAACGCTGTCCGACTGCCGCGTCCGACTTTTCCCAACAGACAAACCCGAGAAACTCGCCATAAGCTATTCTGCAATCGCCCGCCTCGAATTCACTGGCCGAGACACCGCCGCCGGCAAGAGCTTCGAAACCTGGGTCCGAAAGTACCACGAACGCAAGGCCGCCGGCGAAAAGAACATCCAAATCGAGCCGGAAAAGCTGGACTGAGAACAATCGCGACTGACCTCCGTCCGCGTCATCAGCCCGAATCATCACGGCCGAATTCCACCGCCGGCCGTCACGAGGCTACTGCTCCCCCCCACCGCCCCTGTCAGTTGCCCCACCGTCGCCCCAAAAGCGTGCAGCGGCGAATCCGGCACAAAAAGGATATCACCCTCCTCCAGCAAAAAGTTCTGGCTCAGATCGCCCCGCTCGAACACCTGCGTGAAATCGACAATCACTGTCTCAGGCGTCGTCCGATCCCCCTTGATCGGCCGGCTCACATGCACCTTCTCCGGCCACCCATTCTCGTTCAATCCCGCCTCCGCCAGCGCGCGAATCACCGTGTCACGCCCGGTATAAGCCCGCGCCCCGGCGCTGTTGATCCCCTTACCGAACACGTAATAAAACTTGCTCCGCGCGTTCACGATGATCTTGATATCCGGCCGTGCGTAATACGGCTTCATCAAAGTCTTCAACATCGCTGCAATATCGTCCGGCCGTTGCCCGGCTACACTCACTGTCCCCAGCAGGCTGACCGTGATCGATCCTTCAGCGCTAACCGTCTGCTTCACGCCATTCAGCTCAGAAATGCCGGGCGCCAAGATCACAATCTCATCCGGCGGATCAACCACATATTGCATCGGAGCCCGATCATGCCCAACCGCCGGATGAAACAGCCCGCGCGCCCCCGGAGTGCTCGTTTCACCATTGCAGCCCGTGACGAGTATGAGGCCAAGGCCAATCGCGAAGATCCGCATATACATTCCCTGCTTTCTAATATTTGCATCACAAAGATCAGATTTCCTGAGAAAATAGGTGTTTCGCCGTAATATTAACACAAGTTCTTTGCATTGCAAAGTATTTATCGTCCGAACCGCTTTCTTGACAGCAAACCCATATCGGGGACATATTCACATGTCCTGTCGTGGGTCGTTCCACCAAGTGCGTCGTACCGATACGGTTGATATGTCAGACACCCCCAATCTATCCCTCGCGTCCACAGTTCAAGCCGTTAAAGAGCAGGTTTCCCGCGACCTCGCCGGCGAAGCGGTCATCCTGAACACGACGTCAGGCGTTTATTATGGGCTCGACGCCGTTGGCGCTCGCATCTGGGATCTCGTGCAGCAGCCCGCGACAGTGCAGAAGCTCCTCGACACCATCCTCGCCGAATACGATGTCGAGCCAAAGCGCGCCGAACACGACTTGTTTGAGCTGCTCCGCCGTCTCGCTTCCGAGGGATTGATTGAGGTTCAGAATGCGGCCGCTGCATAAATTCATCCAGTTGAGCCCGGCCCAGAAAGCATTGCACTTCAAGGCAGTGATCCTCATTGCGTTCATTCGCCTCGGCCTCTGGGTGATGCCTTTCCGGGCACTCAAGTGGATGGTCATTCGCCTGGGCGCGCGGCCGGTCCAGTCGAAAGGTGTGCAAGTCCCCCCCAATGAAATCGCCGCGATCATCAGCAGAGCCGCTCGCCGAATCCCCCGCGCCACCTGCCTCACCCAGGCCATGGCCCTTCACCTCCTGTGCCGTCGGCGGGGTTATCAGACCACCCTCCAGATCGGCGTCGGCCGCGACGGCAGCAGCAAATTCCGCGCTCACGCCTGGGTAGAACGCGAAGGAAAAGTCATCATTGGCAATCTCGCGGATCTCAACACATTCTTGCCCCTCCCCTCCGTCGGGCTTTAGCGAAATTTGGCCCGATTTTCCGGGCCGGACTTGTTTCATTCACTTCGGCCGTGTGCCGAGAAAGAGTTTGTATGCAGGCATCGGAGAAAATGCAGAACGTAGATCAAAAGGCGCAGGAGAAGCGCCCTTACAGCCAGCCGGAACTGGTTCGGCACGGCGATATGAAAGACCTGACCCAGGTCTTGCCGATTGGCGGCCACAGCGCTCAAATGCAAAACGGATGAAATAGGCCCCACGAAGTGTTTTACTACACCGCTTACGGTCTGACGATCCAATCCGATCTGCGCCTGCCGGAACTCGTTGAAGTTCCGGCGGCGCAGGCGGATGTCGTCTTTCGCACCGGCCTCGTCTCCCGCCGCCCGCCAGACGGTTTGCAGACCGGCCGCTGCTATCACGCCAGCGCCGGTGAATGCTGCCTCTATTGGGCCGACGCCGGCCTCTACCAGGTCAAAGATGGCAACGAAATTGTCATTGAAGCCCTCGAATCCGCCCATGTACAGGTCATCCGCCTCTACCTGATCGGCGGAATGATGGCCCTCATCCTCCAGCAGCGCGGCCTCCTCGTCCTCCACTCCAGTGCCGTCTCCATCGACGGACACGGCGTCTGCTTCGTCGGCGATTGCGGCATGGGCAAATCCACCACCGCCGCCACGCTGCACGCTCGCGGCAATCCAATGGTTACCGACGACATCGCCGCCATCGACGTCCGCGCCGACGGCCCGATCCTGTATCCTGCCTTCCCCCAGCTCAAACTCTGCCCCGACGCCGCCGTCTCGCTTGGCCACACGATCAACAACATGCCCCTCGCACATCCCGACGAAGAAAAACGCGCCCACCGCGTCGCGGAAACCTTCGCTACCCGCCCAGTTCCCCTCCGGCGCATCCACGTCCTCCACGACGCCCCCGAGCGCGCGATTGTCGAACTTCCGCCCCGTGTCGCCTTCATGGAACTCCTGCGCAATTCCTACACCGCCCGCATCCTCTCCTCGGTCGGCGCTGCTCCGCTCCATATGGATCAATGCTCCCGCCTCGCCAAGTCCGGTCACGTCACCCGACTCGACCGCCCACGCGATCTCACTCGTCTCTCCGAAATGGCGCAACTGATTGAGTCCGACGCCATCGCGGCACCGGTGGGGGCGTAAAATGGATGACCCCATCGTCGCCGAATCGCTTCTGCAGTTTCTTCGTGTCGACCCCCAACCCGGCGCAACAACGCCCATACTCGGCGAAGAACAGTGGACCGCGCTCATCGATCAAGCCGATCGCCACCAGCTAGCCCCCCTGCTGCACGTGCGCCTTAAGGACGACGCTACCCTCGCCCCGCCAATCCGCACCCGCCTCCGCCAGAGCTTCATCACCGCCGCCGCTCGTAATTTCCAGCTCTACATCCAACTCGAACAGATCCTCGCAAAACTAAACGACGCCAGCATCGACATCATCCTCCTCAAAGGCGTCTACCTCGCCCAGGAAGCCTACGCCAACATCGCCCTCCGCCCCATGACCGACATGGACCTCCTCGGCCGCCGCAATGACCTCGCCACCATCGTCCGATCTCTCCACGACCTCGGCTACACGCCCGAGCAGGAAGGCAGCATCGAGCAGCAGTGCAAAGAAGCCGCCCACCTACCCGCCATGATGAACGGGAACAAGTACCCCATCGAAGTGCACTGGCACATCGAAGGCCCCGACTCACCGTTTAAAGTTGACCTGGACGGCCTCTGGCAACGCCGCCGACCGGTAGAAATTGGCCGGCAGAAAACGTTCGCGCTCGGCGCGGAAGACACACTACTGCACCTCTGCCTGCACGCCGCCCGTCATGCGCGCCGCGACTGGTTCGACGAGTTTGTCCTAAAGTCTCTCTGCGACATTTCCCGCGCGTCGTGCGCCGCACTCGACTGGCGCGCGATCGAAAAACGCGCCGCCGATGCTGACGCCACCAGAGCCGTATTCCTGATGCTTACCCTCGCCCACGACTGGCTCGGCGCGAACATCCCCAACGAAGTCCTTAGTCGCATGCGGCCGGCAAACTTCGATTCTCGACTGTTAACCTGGGCCCGTACCCAGATCGTCTGCCCAATGGATGCGGCCCCAATGGGCACCCACACCGCCCAACTCCTTGGAGATGATCCCCTTCACAAGCGCGCCGCCATCCTCCTCCGCCGTCTCATCCCGTCACCCGCCGAGATTTCCAAAACCTACGCGCTACCCCCCAACTCCGTCCGCATCCCCTTCTATTACCTAGTTCGCATCAAAGACCTGATTTTCCGCGATGCAGGCATAGCCATTCGCCTGATTCTCGGCGGCAACCAGAAAGTTGGTGAACTAGTGGATCGCGCAGCCCAGGGCCGCGCCCTTCAGCAATGGCTAACCTCCAGATGACAATTTTGCCTTGACAGTCTGACACCGCTTTTATACCGTTCCGACGACCTTTCCAGTTGTGCTCGTACGTCAATTCGTTCCTACAATTGCCCATGGCCCAAGCGGATAGCTCCAGTTCCATTACCGGCGTTAACGCCAACCTCGACAGCGACGTCGCCAAGGCCGTCGTCGACACCGGCCTCGCCACCCGCACCGAGGTCGATTTCTGCCGCGAACAGCAGAAACAGTCCTCAGATCCCAACGAACGCAGCCTCGCCGACCTCCTCGTTGAACACAGCTTCATCACCGTCAATCAGGTCAAACGCATCCGCGGCCAGATCGAAGACAAGGGCAAATCAAGTCAGATCCCCGGCTACCGGCTCCTCGGCAAATGCGGCAAAGGCGCGATGGCCACCGTCTACAAGGCGAAACAGCTCTCCCTCAACCGCACCGTTGCCGTAAAAGTGCTTCCAAAGCGACTCAGCGAAAGCGCTGAATTTGTCGACCGCTTTTATAAGGAGGGCCAAGCCGCCGCCAAGCTCTCACACAACAACATTGTCCAGGCCATCGATGTCGGCTCGACGCCCGACAACCACCACTATTTCGTCATGGAGTACATCGAAGGCAAGACGCTCTTCGACATGATGGCACCGCCCCCAGAAGGCGACAGCAAAGTTTTCTCCGAGGCAGAAGCCCTCGACCTGATGATCCAGATGGCCGACGCATTACTGCACGCCCATCAACGCGGCCTCATCCACCGCGACGTCAAACCCAAAAACATCATCGTCACCCCCGGCAATGTCGCCAAGCTTACCGACCTTGGCCTCGCTCGTGCACAAGACGACACCGTCGCCGCGCAAAGCGAAGCGGGCAAGGCTTACGGTACCCCCTATTACATTAGCCCCGAACAGATTCGCGGCGATGTCGACATCGACTACCGCGCCGACATTTACTCCCTCGGCGCAACCATGTACCACGTCGTCACGGGGCGGCCGCCTTTCGAGGCCGACACCCCCACCGCCGTGATGCACAAACATCTCCGCGAGCCGCTTACACCCCCCGACCACATCAACACCGCTCTCTCCGCCGGCATTTCCGAAATCGTGGAAGTCGCCATGGCCAAGAAGCGTGACGAGCGCTATCCGTCCATGAAGGAAATGATGGAAGATCTCGTCTCCGTCAGCCGCAACTAGCCCCCACTCCACGCCCGCCGCGAAGTCGATCTCGAACGCCTCGCTGCCGTGGAAGAGACCGGCAAAACAGTAGACATCGCCCCCACCCCCGTCGCCAGCAACAGCCCCTGGGCAAATCCGGCGGTCCTGGGCGTCCTGATCGCCTTGGGCGTCTCCATTCTCATCAATATCATCCTGTTGATCATCGCCATCAAGAAATAGCCGCGCTGGCGCCCCATTCCCTTGCTGCCACGAGGCTGATAGCCTCTTGGTTACATGTC
>JBBRHH010000103.1:0-13395 GCA_038222915.1 Tepidisphaerales bacterium | reverse complement strand
TGCCGTCAGCCGCAGGCGATTGCAAGTTGAACAGAACGGGGCGGACATCGCGCTGATGAAGCCGACTCGGCCAATGGCATTGGCCAGTCGCCAGGGAATGGCCGGACCAGCGCCGACTTCGGTAGCCCGCTCCACAGCCTCGAGTGGGCCGAATTGGCGCTCGATTGATTCGCGCACTTCGCTTTCGGGGATGAACACATCGCCCCGGTCCTGGGCTCCGCACCCCCCTGCCGGGCCGACTTCTTCCTCGGCCACCGCGCGAGTTGCGTAGGTCACGCGTCCTGCCCGCTCCACAGCTTCAAAGGGCCTGCTCAGATTGCCGATGGCCGAGTCACCCAACGGCATGTACTCAATGAAGCGAACGGTCAGGTTCCGCGAAAGGGTGAGCCGCGCAAAGTCCACCAGTTCATCGTGGTTGGTCCCGCGCATGGTTACGCAGTTGATCTTCAGGCCCTGGAAGCCGGCAATTTCGCATGCGTCGAGGCCGCGCAGCACTTCGGTAAGATCGCCGGTGCGGGTGATTTTCTTGAAACGCTCCGGCTGAAGGCTGTCGATGCTGATGGTGACCCGGTCCAGCCCCGCCTGGCGCAGCGGCCAGGCCAATTCGGTCATGCGCATTCCATTTGTGGTCATCGACAGATCGTCAACGCCTCGAATCGCCTTCAATTTGGCGATTAAATCAACCAACCCGTGGCGAACAGTGGGCTCGCCGCCGGTGATTTTAAAGCGGCGGATGCCGTGTATCTCGACCGCCGCCCGAACGACGCCGGCAATTTCTTCAAAGCTGAGAATTTCGTCGCGCGGCAGCCAGGCCACGCCCTCTTCGGGCATGCAGTAGACACATCGGAAATTACAACGATCAGTGACGCTGATCCGCAACATGCGCACAGCCGAGATGGACCGTGGGCCGGTTTCGAAACCAGCGGTTGGTGGAGCGACTTTGGGCAGGACGAGGAGCTTCACTGAATAGGCGATTGTAGTATCTCGCCGCCTGCTATGGCAGGAGCATTTGGAAAATCGGAAAAATAAAGAGGCCGCACGGATGAGGGTAGAGTCCGTGCGGCCTGGCGGAGGAGGAAACGAGGATCGTGATTCGCCTTAAGCGGCGTATTTCATTTCGAGTGATTCTTCTTCGGGTGATTGTTCATCGCCGGGAACCAGGAGGACGCTGTTCCAGCCGAACTGCTTGTCATGCTCGACACCGTGTGCGGCATAATCGGTGAACCAGCGGCCGTCAGCGACGTAACGGAATCGGTATTCGCCAGCAGGCAGTTTGAGGCTCGCAACCCACCAACCATCGCCTTGATGGCTCATGGAATCTGCGCCTTCCTGCCAGTCATTGAATTCACCGGCAACCTCGACCGATTTGACGTTGGGACGATAAAATCTGAACTCGACCAAACCATCCATGTGTATCGTGGTCATTGCTTGAACTCCTTACGAAAATCTGTCATAACAAAGGTTGTGCCGCGCGGCGCAATCCACTGATTTGAACAGGTCAGCCGAATCCTGAAATGCGCGAGTTATCGCGCCCCTGCGGCTGAAATCGGGCTTTTCGCGGTGCAGGTTAACTTCGGCGCGAATTAATTTTTGTGTGGATTCGGTGCGCGGTCATCGGATCTGGGCCGAGGAAGAATGCGGCATCCGTTCGTTCGCTGCTCAGACACTGGGCAACTTTACGGTGGGCAACTTTGCGAGACCGACACTTGAGGTGATATGCGCAAGAATTACCGACTGGCCGCGATCGCGCTCCTGGTGTGCAGCGCACTGCTGCTCATGGGCTGCCCACCCAAGCCCGGCGAATCGCTTATCAAGAAAGGGTTTGCCAGCGATTTTGATGGCAGCCGACTACAGGCCGCTCACTTTAATGATCCGCTCAAGGCGATCGCAACCGACGGCCCGGTCGAGCTATGGGCCGCCCGCAATGAGACCGTCCAGTTCGCGGTTCAGGTGAATAAAGTTCCGCTGGACAGCAAAAAGGGTTCTGGCGCTTTTCGCATCGGGCCGCTCAGGTCAACTGACGCATCGCTTGCACCCGATGTGATGAACGCGTTTCAGGTTCTGCCGATGCCTTTTGATGACAATCGCGCGGGGTTTGTTCGACATACCGGCCTCCCCGTCTCGACTCATGAACTTCCGCGCGCGCTGCTGCCGATGCCGCTCAACAAGGGCGAGCTTCCGGTCAACGCGATGCGAAGCCCGGCCGATCCGACCAATCCCCAATCCCGCGCCGGCGGCGCGGCGTTTGTCCTTCTCTGGGTCGATGTCGCCATCCCGCCCACCGCCAAGCCGGGATCCTACGAGGCCAGGTGCGAACTGATGGAGGACGGCCAAGTCGTCTCCACGCTTCCAGTGAAACTGACCGTGTATGACTTTGTTCTGCCCGACGAACGTCACCTTACCATGGTCGGGCGGGTCAAGTGGCAATCGCTCTGCGACCTCTACCCCGCGCAGTTCGAGGCGGTTACTCCGAACCTCATCAGCCGAGCCGACCCGCAATACTCCAACACAGTCCGCACCCTCGACCAAATCGTGAAGCTCGCCCAGGCCCATCGAGCGATTGCCACCTTCGAACGACTACAGCCCACCGTCAAATGGCCCGGCAATAAGCCGCAGATTGACTGGACTGACTACGATGCTCTTGTAAGCCCCTGGCTGAACGGCGATGCATTTCCGGACAACGTCGCGCTCGGATTTTGGCCGCTCCCCAAAGACCACCTGCTCGACAAATACGCTCCTGCCCAGCAAAAAGCCTTCTGGACTGCGACGGCCGCTCGTTTCAACCAGATGAACTGGCTGTCGCGTTCCGCCGCCGCCATTGAGAAGACCGGGAAGGGGCCGGTCAAACCGGTTGAAGCGCTGTTGATGTCGAAGGACGCGGCGATGGTTCTTGCATCGCATCCGAAGTTGCGCGTGAGTGTGCCGCTGGAGGCCGACCAGGTGCAGATCGCCAGTGCCAACAACAATGCGGGCGTGGATGCCGGGGACCTCGAACGTCTCATGCCTGCGGCGCAGGGCCTGATCAAATCGCCGGCACAGGGCGCTCCGCCGATGGGCCCTGCATGGCTTCGCACCGATGTGCCCGGCCTGATCCCGTATGTGGGCGCTGGCGCTGACGAACGCGAATCCCGTCTCTGGGCGTGGCTTGCCTTTCTTCGCGGCGCCCGCCTGATTCACTGGGACTCGCCGCTGCCGACGCATACAGATCCTTCCTCGCCGGCCGATCCCGACGAAATGGTCTGGTTCTATCCCGGCGCCTGGTTTGGCGTGAACTCGCCTGTCCCGACGGTTCAACTTAAATGGCTGCGCCGTGCTGAACAGGACTATGAATATCTCTGGATTGCGCGCGAACGCCGCCAGTTCACCCACGAACTGGTCATGGCGAATGTTCTTACTAAACCTGTCGACATCCAGCCCAACCAGGACCCCGATCCTTCCTACGCGCTCATGTGCGGCACCAGCGACGCTCAGAGGTGGTCTGAGGCGATCAAGCTGCTTGCGAGACTTATTCAGATGAGCGAGCCGGGCGCGAATGCTGAGAAGACCGAGGACCCGGTTGTGCTGATGGAGCTCAGCAATTGGATTAAATCCCAGGACAAGCCGACACTTCTGGGTCGATCGACGCTCTGGGGATTCGGCCTGGCAAAAGGCCCGGGGCAGAACGTTGTTGATCTCCGGCTTTCCGTCGACATCTACAACGCGACCGATCAACTCCCCAACAAGAACTCGCTGCAATGGACCGGAGTGCCGGAGGGCTGGCAAATTCCCAAGGCCGAGCCGGTTAGCATTCCCGAATTGCGGACTTACGCAGTACGCAGCTTTGACCTGGAAGCGAAGATTCTGCTCAACCGTCTGAACGAAACTATGCGCGACAAGCCCGTCGACATCACCTTTACCAACGGCTACGACGGGCGAACGACGCTCACGCGGCTGATGCTGCCTGTCGCACCGTGTGACAAGCGTGAAGTGGTTGCGCCGAAGGTGGACGGCTCACTGGAAGAGTGGACCGCGGCGGATGCCTTGTGCGATGGCAAGATGATTCAGATGCTCAATCGGCCGGCGGTTCAAAGACAGGAACTGCAGTTCGCTTCAACGTCCTCACAGTTGTACTCATGCTGGACCAACTCGGCCTTCTATGTGGGCTTCCGTCTTGAAGGCGTCGAAGCGACACGAACCGTGGGCGGCGGCAATGTCGTTCGCGAGGAGATGCGCCGTGGCTGGGGCGAAGACCTTACCGAGCTGCTCATCCAACCGGTGTACGCCGATGGGGACCCTGGTCCGGTCATTCACATGACCTGCCGCCCCGCCGGCCAGATGGAGGCCTCGAAGCAACTCGACCGTCGCAAGAACGCCAACCCCAATGCTGCGGTTCCGGCCGTCAATTACGCGGCTACCCTGCATGAGGAAATGGTCACGCGCACGGGCAAGCAGAAGAAGGAAAATATCTGGCGCGGCGAAGTTAAGATCCCGTGGGACTCCATGTCTGATCCCGCCGACGAAAAGCATGCCAATCAGCGGCCGGCCTTGCTCCGCTTTAATTTCGCCCAACACCGCAATGCCACCGGGGAGAGCGCCAGCTGGGCCGGCCCGATAGACTTTGGCGGCGACGAAGGGTTTACCGGATTGCTGGTTGTTCGTTAATCATCATCTGTCGCATCGACATAGTAAGACCCTCTCACAAGTATTGTTATGCCCATCGCTCTGGCGCTCCGGCTCCGACTAATTGCCCGACCGGCGGTTCGTTGGTGCGAAGTGTCAGGCACTTGGCTGCGCCGCCGGCTTTCATGAATTCTTCGAGGTCTGTTTCGACGACATCAAATCCAGCGCCGTGAAGCTGCCGCTTCAGATTCGCGCTGGCCTTGTTCATTACAACCGTCTTGCCGATGTTGACCGCGTTACAGGCGAAGCGGGTGGCGTCGGACTCTTCTACGATGATCCGCTTGGACATCGGAATTCGGGTTGCGATTCTACGATTGGCGGTCGCGTCAAAGGCGGTGGGGCAATACATCAGATAGCCGTCGCTCAACGGGCAGAAGCAGGTATCGAGGTGATAGAACCTGTTGTCGATCAGCCGGAGCGAGACGACTTCCACGTCGAGCCAGTTGGCGAGATATGGATGTGCATTTACATGAGTGCGAAAGCCGTGGCCTGCCCATAGCCAGGGCTCGGATCGATCGAGCAGCGCGTCGCCGGCGCCTTCGAAGGGGACGTTGCGGGGGAGTTCGTGAACCGCGAAGCCGCGGTGCTGGAACCATTTCTTAAAATGGGGCTCTTCGCCTTGACGCTCGGGGTGAAGGAAACGGCTGATGACGGCATCGTTACCGAGAACCAGGCCGGCGTTGGCGGTGAAGACCAGGTCGGGCAGGCCCGGCTCGGGATGGAGCAGGTCGACGTGTGCATATCCCTGGAGGATGTCGCGAAGAGCCGACCATTGCTCGGCAGCCCGGGCCTTGGAGGACTTGTGGACGTTTCCTTCCATCCATGGGTTGATCACGTAATTGACGTCGTAGCAATCGGGCGCACACATCAGGATATGCATGTCTGAATTCATTTCGCAGTCTTCCCTTCCGTGCTTTTATCGACACAAGCGCGGCTTGGCTCAACCGGTCCCATTCGCTCGGCCAATCAGGATGCGCCACGAACTCGCCTCGGTCAAAACGAAGGGGGCCTCTAAAAGGTTCGCGGGCCATTGGCGGATAGCAACGGGTGAAGCTGTGAGGCCTTTGCAGCCGTGACATTTGAGCAGTGTCCAATAACGGCAAATCGGTACCGCGATCAAGCCATGCTTCGGCGCATATGAAAGCCGGACGAAGGAAGCAGCTGGTCGGGGTGCTGCAACGCAATGTCCGGCTCATGTGCGCAGCATCAACTGGCGTGCCACGAATGGGCGTGCGGTCAGGTCCGCTAAATCGGCGATGTTTGGAGAGGCATATGCACATGTTGCACGGCTATCGTGAATTGGTGCATGACATCAGGCGACAGCTTCGCCTTTTGGTCGCGTTTTCCAGCGGCGGTGGACCCAGAAATACTGCTCGGGCGCTTCCCTGACGATTGCCTCGAGCGCGCTTGTGTAGCGTTGGGTGATGTAGCGCAGGGTATCGTTTTGTGCCTGCCATTCTTCGGGGTAGATAATGTCGCGGACGCCCATGCGGAAACGAAACGGACGGTTGAGCCGCTGGCCGTAGAAGATGACTACGGGCACTTCGTATTGCATTGCCAGTAAACCGATTGATTTGAACGTGCTGGCCTTTCGGCCAAAGAAATCGACGAAGATTCCTTTGCTGCCGGCGTTCTGGTCGGCGACGAATCCGATGGTGCCGCCGTTGTCGAGGACATCGGTGACGGCGCTGGTTGCGCCGCTCTTGTCGATCATTTTGAGGCCGTGCAGTTCACGGACGCCGAGGAGCCATTGGTTGGCGTAGGGGTTGTCGAGTGGGCGGGCGACGGCATGGACCTTGATGCCCATGGCGGCGACGGAGTACCCGACGATTTCCCAGTTGCCGAAGTGGCCGGTGATCATGATGACGCCTTTGCGGCGGAGAATGAGTTCGGTGGCTTTGGCGGTGTTGTGGAGTTCGATGTAACGGGCGCGGGTGGTGACGTTGACGAGGCGCGGGGTGAAGAGGAGTTCGACCATGAGCATCACGAACTGGCGCATGCTTTCGCGGCCGGTCTCGTAGAGCCAGGCGGCGTCCTTTTCGGGGAAGCCATGGCGCAAGTTGTCGAGGGCGCGATCGCGATGTTTTTTGCTGATGATCCAGATGGCGTTGCCCAGGACGCGGGCGAGGCGGAGGTTCCATTCGATGGGGAAGCAGTAGATGAACATAGAGACCAGGCGCAGGGCGACGTAGACGAGACGGTCGATGAGGTCGTTGCGAGGCCGGGCCATGGGGGCGATTGTAGAAGAGTGCGGAGAATGAATGTAGGGGCGAGGTTCATCCGGTTGCGGTTGTTGGGGTTGAATCTGTTGAATGAAAATTTCAGAGTGCAGAAAGTGCAGAAGGCAGAATGGCAAGAAAGCGACCCGTTCGGCAGGCTGAGGGCAGGCTCCGCGATGGAGCGACGAAGGGGAAGCGGTTGCGAATGTGCGCGCAAAAATTGTGTTTGGGTGGTCGGGCCCGGCGGCTGCAAAACGCAAGTGTTGGTGCGGCCGCTGTTTGTGATTGAGCGGGAGATTTCCGGTGGTCAAAGAAGCGACCCTAAAGCGGTATCGAAGGAGGCCTCCAACCTCCCTCGAATCTCCCCAAACCGACGGTAAATCTCCCCGTTTTGACCCTCGAATCTCCCCCTTCCGACCGAGTGCTGAGGCGCGGAGAAAATGCGCGCAATTGAGTTGGATATCGGGTGCTGGAGACGTGAAACTGGATACTGGAAACTGGAAAAACGGCGCTATTTTGTGTGCGCAAATGAGTTTGATGTCGGTTTGGCGCGGGTCGTTTTTCGCAAGTGCTTGTTTGGACGATGGTTGGGGTGGGGCGGGGGTGGCGGATGGTCGTTTCAAACCGACCACTAACCGACCACCAACCGACCTGTAACCGACCACTAACCGACCATCAAACGACCTGTGACCGACCACCAAACGACTACTAACCGACCACCAACCGACGTGGGGAGGGCGAAGAGAGGAAGACTCACCGCAGAGGCGCGGAATCGCTGAGAAATGCGCGGAGCGATTAAGGGGATTGCTGGTTTGGCCTGGCTGGGGGTGGATGATTTTTTGCATTGGGTGGCCCTCCTGTTTCTTTGCCTCGTGGGGTTTTCGGTTACTTAACATTATGCTATCATGAGTGGGCAGAGGTTGTCAAGGAAATGTTTGGGTTTATGAAATATTTTATGGATTGTGGTTGCTGGTGTCGGGCGCGATTTTCGAGCCGTTAAGGAGTGGGCGCGGACAGCTTGATCTCTTGATGATGACGGGGGCCGGTTCGGCGGCGACGGGGTTTGGAATTTAATGCGAGCCGCCAAGTGCGCCATGGACGCCAAGAGAGGAGGAGGTTGTTACCGTTCAGATCTCTTGCGTGTCTCAGGGTAGTGACGGTTGTCGGATGTATGGGGGAAACGGTGGAGGAGGGGAAGAACATGATGGCCGGGGCGGTGCGAGTGGGGCGGGGTAGAGGGGAATGGTTGGGGGTGCAAGGATGTGGTAAAATGCGTTGAATGGTTGATCGAACATCTGGCGGTAAACAGCGGAAACAGTAATATATGTACTTATCCCCTTTTCCTAAACTTGAGCTTTTTGGCGGCGCGGTGGCAGTTGCTATTCACTTGTGAAAGAACATCGAAGATTGAGCGGACATCTTCTTTACCTAACATGATACTATCATGTGTTCATGCGGAGTCAACAAAAAAACTGTGCCGGGATTCGGGTGAACGTGCGTGGGTGGAATTGCAGGCCGCCGGTGGAGGGGTACGGAGGAGAAGACGGATTCTCGCGCGGAGGGGCAGAGGCGCGGAGAAGAGAGGACTGGGGGATTGGCGTTGGAGCGATCGGGGGTCTGGAAACTGGAAGGAAGAGGCCGCACAGGGACGCTTTTTTTGCGCGCAATTGGGTTGGATGATGGTTTGATGGGATGGTTTTGGCGTAAGTGTTTGTGAACTGTCTTGTTGTGATATTCTTGAATGTTCGCTTTGCGGTGCAAATGGACACATGACCGACACGTAACCAGCACATGACCGACGCACGAACGACACATGACCAGCACACAAACCGACCGCGACCGGCACATAACCGACACGATCGACCAAGGGTCGGAAGTGTTGAGTGTGGAGGATCAAGGGGGTTAGAAGCGGTATCCTCGCGCAGAGATTCGGAGACGCGGAGAAGAGTAGAACAGGGTGCGGCGTAGGAGCGATCACGCGCGCGAAGCGTGCGCAAAATTGTGTTTGAGACGGCGGAAATATTGGGTGGTGCGTTTAAATGTTGGTGCGGCCGATGCTTGTGGTCGGCGCGGCGTTCTTTTGAGACCGAAAAACCGACCCCAAAGGGGTGCCGGATCCTCCCTCCAACCTCCCCGGAATCTCCCCGAAGCGACGTAAAATCTCCCCGTTTTGACCCTTGGATCTCCCCCTTTCGACTGCGGTTTGAAGACTTGACACGGAGGCGTGGGCGGCCGGTCGCTTTGGTCGGTGTCGCTCGTTCAGGATTGTGGTGGATGATGCCCCGCATGGATTGGCCCTCCTGATCCCGCTGATATTTCAGCGCTTTCTCATACCGAACATAATGCTATCATCGCAAAGATCGGTGTCAAGAGATTTTTGGGGTTCGGCGGAGATTTTTTCGGGGTGCGGGGCGTGCTTTGAGCTATATATTTGGGGTAGCGGGAAGACAGGGCGGTGTGCGTTGGTTCATGGTTGGTGAAGCAGCCATGCCGCGCTGGGTGGGAGGTGGGAGGAAGTTCCGTAATTATGAATGACCCCTTTCCGTTCCTAGAATTTGCTCCTAATTCGGTCGGAGCTAGATTGGGCGTTGCCACATTCTGGACATTTCGCTAGCGTCGCACGCAAGTCGTAGCCGCAGGTTCGGCATTGTCCGGCGACATGACGCCGCCACTGCTGACGTCGTATTAGATAAAGATTGAGCGTGATGAGGAGAACCATTGCGGCCGCAACAGCCGGCGCATAATACGGTATCCCGATACTCCACCCTGCAGGCCAATGGTACCAATATGTATGCCCAGAAATCTTCGACTCGTCAACCTCATCGCGCGCGAACCATGTAAAACCAGCGAATGCAAAGTAGCTAGTGACTCCCGGTGATTTCGCCCAGCGGATCGGTTCCAAATCACGGATAATATGAATCATGAGTTGTCGCTTGCAGTTGCCGATCATGTACTGGCTGATCATGAGTCGTCCATCGCGCGACTCAATATCAATGATCGAGTCGCGACACTCAAACCTATGATGTCGTTCCTGCTCGTCGTAGACACCGTCGAAACTGCGATGCCACGCAATTAAGCTGGCGCCGCCTACCAGCAGCGTAGGCACAATAATTATCGCTATGGTAAATCGTGTTCGCCTGTGCATCATAAACTATAAATTTTGGTTCACGATAGCATCGAGAACGGCCTTCGCATCCACGAGACCGTTCGCGAACTTCGTGTTATCAAAGCCGGGCACGTTGCCGTTTGTTTTCGCAAGAATTGTGTCGCAAATTACTTTGCCGTCATTTGTGTTTGAAATTGCCAGCGCCATTGCTGCTACCGCCGTTACGTGTGGAGTGGCCATCGACGTTCCATCATTATCGGTATCGAATGTAGGAATGGAGGCATCCTTAAAATACGTATCGATTTTCTGGCCCGGCGCAGCGATCAAGACAGTAGTCTTTCCGTAATTCGATTGTGGCGATACCCCATTTGACTTCGCGACGTTTCCTACCGTGATAAGTGTGTTGGGCACTGTATTGGAGGAATAATTCTTCTTATTTGCGTACGCAAATGGAAATAAGGTAGTCTTCTCGTCTAGGTCCTTGCCATTATTGCCCGCCGTCGCAAATACTGGAACTTTCGCCACGGCTAGGTCAGCTAGTGCCTGCATCGTACCCGCGTCCATATTATCGCCGTCCTTATCAAGTTCAGTTTTTCCAAACATTCTGCCAAATTCGGTCCAGTTAATGACGAAACGCACATTTGTGTCCGTATTTAGAGACGCAAGCTTCTGAACATATTCCAACGCATGACGCTGTCCAGCTTGCGTCGTTGCTTTGAGAGGGAGCAGCTTTATATGAATTTGACTTGCGGGTAACCCCCATTCGTGCGTTGCAGCCAGCAGGATAGCAGCGACCTGATTCGCGTGATTCACCCTTGTTGCAATGTATTTGTAACCACTGCTGTTGCCGGGATCTGATCCACTGTTCGCGTCAAAATTCCAACCAGCGTTGGCGCTAATATTCTTACCGTCAATAACTATTGTGCTATCGGTACTCCAAATGTGCTTGAGGAGCTCATGTTCGAACGGATCGGTAAGGTTGTGTTCCAAGTCGAGCCCGTCGTCGATCATCGCGACGACAACAGTGTGGGTTTCTCTAGCCAAATGTGCCTTGACGTCTTGAAGGTTGTCCTGTATCCGATTGAGGTCCCAGTTCGCCCTGCTGTTCTCAAACGCGGTCGCTGAAGGTGCGGTAGTAGGACCGGTCGCTGGGGGTGCCGCTAGGACGGCTCCCGATGTATCGGCAAGTGTCAAGACCATATTGGCGTGCCCATCCCCTTGCAGTGGCGGTTCAACTGTTGGCTTCAAATTGAGTTCGCCGCTTAACTGATTGGTTTTGATCTCAAACTGATAGGTGTCTGTTGACTGACTTACTAGTCCGGCACCAGTGTAGTCTGCGTCAACGTCGTCGGGTACAAGATTGCCGCTACTGTCTTCTTGTCCAGATTTCGCGCTTCCTGATAACTTGTATTTGACGAGCAATGGACTGTTCGAATGGTTGCCAGTTCGATAGAAGGTAAAAATCGCGGGATCGCGCGTCATGCCATTCGCGAATGGATGGGTTGCTTCGATCGACAACGTTGGTAGCATTTGTCCAACATGTGGCGTCTGTTGGGGAGTTGTGGAACCAACGGCGGTGTTGGACGGAAAGGAGAGGATGCTCGTCGTCGCGTCGTCGTTTACGGCGCAAACGAAATAGGAGTCAACACTGTTGTAGTCGAGGCCGGTGTCGTGGAATTCTGTTGTTCCGGCCGGAACGTAGCCGATTGCGACGTTGTCGCGGAAGATGCGGAAGCCGAACTTGCCTTCGGATTGGTCGGTCCAGTGCAAATCGATCTCGCAATCCATCCCCGATATGGAGTTGTTGTTGGTACTTCCGGTCCAATTTGCGGGCGGGGCGATGCCTGGGTTAGTCGCCCATAGGTCAGTTGGGGAATCGGGAGCGATGGGAGTGTCGATTTCAACGGGGGTTGAGGCTTTACCGGTGCCGTCAACCGCCTCGGAGTAGTAAACGTAGTGATTTCCCGTCGAGACGGCCGTGTCGGAGTAGCTGGCGAGTGTGGTGGTGCCGATTAGCGTGGCGCTCGCGAAGCTTGGTGTGCCACCGGGGGCGACCAGTTGGCGGTAAAGCTTCCACTGGCTGATGCCATCGGCCCCGTTCCAAGTCAAATTGATGGCGTGTGTACCGCTACTCGTTGGGGTTCCGCTTGCTTCTCCGGGGGCGTCCGGCGGCGCTTGAATGTTAGCGCTGTTTGATGCTGTTGCAATCTCATTGCCGCGGAAGGCGACGATCCGAAAATAGTTGGCAATTATACCGTTTCGCGGCAGATAGATATATGTGGTAGCTGTTGGGCCGACCGAGTCGGCCGTTGTCCACGACGTGCCGTCGGCTGAGATTTGGATATTTTGGCCCTCTGCGTCGCTGGTCGCGCTTGGCGTCCATGCCAGGTTGGTTTTTCCGTTGTTGCCATCGCTGCCAGTCAGGCTGGAGGCAGCGCTGAGTGCCGCGCGGGTGGTGAATGAGTCGCTGCCGATGTCGGTTTGGGAGGCGGGATCGGTGTCGGTGGCGGGGATGTTTGCGGCGATTCGATAGTAGTAGAGCGTAGATGTGCTCAGACCAGTGTCGTCAAAGCTGGTGTCGGCGATGGTGGTGATGGGCGTCATGAGCGTGGTGGTGGAGCTTGTGCCGCGGTAGACAGTATAATCATCCGCGCCATCGACTGCATTCCAATTGAAGTCGATTTCGTTGGCCTGGATGATGGGATTGCCGAGGGGTCCGGTTGCTACATACGTGAAGGTGGCAGTCGTGGAAACGGTGGAGCCGTTTTCCGTGGCGACGGCCGAAACGGTGTGGTTGGCGGAACTGGGGCTCGTCCAGTCGTAACTCCAGCCGTCGGAGCCGTCGGAATCGGTGCCGAGGAGGGTTGTGCCATTGTAGAAGGCGACGGAGGTGATGACGCTGCCGGGGTCGGTGATGTCAGGGTTTAGGCTGATTGTGTCGCCGTCGGTGAAGGTGGAATCATCGAGGGAGATTGTGGGCGGGGCGTCAACGCGGCCGGTGACGGCGGCGGAAGCGCGGCTGATTGCACTGCCATTGTCGGTGGCCTTGGCGGTGAGTCTGTAGTCACCGACGGGGGCGTTGGTCCAGGTAAAACTCCAGCCGCCGGCGCTGCTGGTGTCGGAGCCGATGAGGGTGCCGTTGTTGAAGAACTGGACGCTGGCTACGGTGCCGTCGATGTCGGCGGCGGTGGCGGTGATGGTGATGGAGTCGCCTTGCTGGGCGACATGGCCGGTGCTGGGGGTGGTGAGGGTGGCGGTGGGGAGGACGTTGTTGACGGGGGTGTTGGAGCTGGAGGAGGTTTCGTTGTTGCGGTGGGCGAGGACGCGGTAGTAGTTGACGACGCCGGGGAAGGGGGCGTTGTTGATGTAGCTGGTGGTGGAGGAGGAGACGCTGCTGAGCTGGTACCAGGT
>JBBRHH010000102.1:0-13477 GCA_038222915.1 Tepidisphaerales bacterium | reverse complement strand
TGCTCGTTGCGTGAAGCACGGCCACTGGGCGACGTATCGGACGCCATCAGCATGTTTCCCATTCGTGTTGCCGATTGCGCCAGCGACTGATCCAGCGAGACTTCGCGTCGGATGTCGCGTTGCTGGGTGCCGAGATAGCGGCGGAACTCATGGCCGAGGACGCGGGCCAGTACCTGGCGCAGCCAGGCGAGTAGCTGTGCTTCGTTCTGGCCGCGAAAGCCTGGCAGTCCGTGCACCGCTTTAACGATCGTCTGCTGAACAATGTCGGATGGTTCGAACTTGCCGTGAAACTCGCCGCCCAATTCCGCGCGCGCGAGCAGGTCAAGCCAATGCCGGTATGGCAGCAGCGCCTCGGCGCGGATGTTGGCGTCTACATGCCGCAGTCGATCGATCTCGAGCGGAATTGGTGCACTCGTATTGGCCATTCGAAACGTTCCTCCGTCACAGTGCCGAAGCGGTTTGAAACGGCCGTCGTCGCCACGCGAGCCGCACCGTCGAAAAGAAAAGCCGCGCCAGGACAACAACTCCCATCGCCGCGAGTCCAAACGGCACGGCCCAATACCAACCACTCCAAGCGTAATGCTCGATTGCATTCATCCCGCGCGAGTCTTCTCCGAGCCATATCGCGGCCACCGCAACCGTCACGACCGCCACGGCCAGCGAAAAGTAGGCCAGCTTCTTCCATGAACGGCGGTAGATCCACCGAATCGACAGACTCAATGAAGCGATCAGCAGGGTCAGCATCATCATGAAGGCCGGGTCGTATGGCGGTGTTGGTGGATGGTCCGGACCTGGGTCGGTTTCCCATGACGAAATCAGCCGGGAGATCGCAACCGCCCAGGGGAGTGATCGAACGATGCGCGGATCCGGCGTCTGCGATCGCAAGGGTGGCGGTGTTAGAGCGCCGGGCAATGGATCGCCGGAGGCCGGCAGTGCGCTGCGACAGACGGTCACGTTCGACGAACTCTGTGCGCGCGTGATCAGGCGCGGCAGCGCGGGCATGGCGGAATCGGCCAGGACCAGATCGAGACTTCCAGCGCTTCTCCACAACAATTTTCCAGTCGCGCCATCCAGGCCGATCGCGCCTTTCTCCGTGGTCGCCACGATTGTTGATGATTGACCGGCCTTCCCATGCATGACGCGCTGAACACCCGTAACACCCGGCATCTCCCAGAGCACTCCGTCCTTCTCGTCACGATGTGTCACGATCAACTTCCCCTGAGCGAGAAACAGCAGCTCCTCGTTGCCATCGCCGTCCACATCTTCGCTTGCCGCGATAACGCCTGCGAATCCCGGGCGCTCTTTCCCGCGGCCGTCCAAAACAACACCCGGGCTCGCGAAGATCGGGCACAACGATCGCTGGCCGTGGTCGTCCGCACCGGTGACGAACAATCGCTTGCTCATACTGTAGAAACCGAAATTCGCGTCTACCCGTTTTGATTCCCACAGCAGGTCGCCAGTGGTATCAAACGACTGAACACAGCTCACGACGCTGATCCTGGTGCCCTCGCGTATTTCTTCGGATCCGAAGAATACGATGACCTGCTTCTTCCCGTCGCCATTTAGATCGGCGATCACCGGCGCGAGCATTGCGTCCTTGAGGTGGTAACTTTCGAGGGCGAGGGGCAGATCGTGGCGCCAGAGGACCTTGCCGTCGCGGCCGCTGAGCGCGATCAACTGGCAGCCCCACATCGGCGCATCCGAGCCCGGCTTGCTTTTGTCGGGCGGCCGCGGCACACCCAGAACGAAATCCTGAATGCCGTCGCCATCAATATCTCCGCTGCCGATGTGTATGCCGCCCTCGAAGGGGAGTGTCGGCACATCGATGCCGTCAAGTCCGGAGATGGGTTGACGCCAGAGTGACTTTCCATCGGCCGCGGAAGCGACCTCGAGCCAGAGCTGATGGGAGCCCGAGCCGTAGCGGAGTTCGTAAGCCATGGCGATGGCTTTTTTGCCATGGCCGTCCAGATCAACGCATAGCGGCGACTGGGGGGACCAGCCGATGAACTGGCCATCTTTCGCGCAAGCGACCGGATGATCTTCGAGATTCCACAGAAGCTGCCCGGTCTTGCCGGAGACGGCCTGCACTCCTCGCGGGAAGCGCGTTACGCCCGACTGGCTGGCGTAGTACGTCTGTGAGTTTTGGCCGCCGATCAAAAGGATGTCCGCAGTGCCATCGCCGTCGAGGTCACCCAATGGAGCCGGCAGGCAGATGCGCTCACTGAATTGGCCGCCCTGCCTGGATTGCCACAGGATGCTGCCGTCCCGTCCATTGATGGCCAACAGGATGTGATGCGCGTCCGATCCGAGCAGATCGGTCAGTCCATCGCCGTCGAAATCCTGGGCCGGCTGGAAATCTCCGAGCCGCCGCCACTGCGACGGGGTGACGCCTTTAATTGCATAGAGTCCGTTGCCGTAGGCTGGGCCTCGGAAGACCAGGTCCTCAACCCCATCGTGATCGATGTCGGCGATGCCGCGGAGGTCTTCCTGGTCTGGGAATTCCTGGACGAGCTGACCCTTAGTCGTCGAAATCACGAAGGTTGCACCGTTGCCGGATAGGTTGGTCGGAACGACCAGCAACGGCGAGCCACCGGCGCTCTGGCGCCAAAGCCGCATTGGGCCGACACAAGGATAGTTCGAATGAACATTCCTGGACGACAGACTGTTCGAGCTGCCGCTCGAGGATTGACCGCTGACTGTAAAGGAGTCGCGTTCATCCGACTTCCACCACCAGAGCGGCTGGCCGTCTTTTCCCGAGAGAGCGTCCACGAAAACGCTCTGCCGGTGATTCGAGAACGCAACTGCGCCTGTGAAGAGATCGCGAAGTCCGTCGCCATTCACGTCCGGGCCGACGGTCAGACGATCGACGCACAATGTCTGACTGCGGATGCGTATGTCGTGCTTCCAACGGGGCTTTCCGGTTGCACCGTCCAGTGCCTCCACGCCGCTCCAGCGAGAGTCGGCCCATGTGTTGGGGGCGGTCGGGACGATTGGGACGATAACGTCGGGTCTGCCGCCATCACTTAGCTGGGCCACCCATGGCCAGTCGTAGAGAACTTTATAGCTGTCGGGCAACTCCCAAAGATTTGCCAGGTCGGCCGGTTGTTTCTCCCGCAAAGTCTGCTTCCAAAGCTGCATGCGGGTCGTCAGAGAAATTGCCAGTGCTGACAGCCGCACGGGTTGCTCCAGGCCCACGATCAACAAATCGGGCTGGCCATCGCCATCCAGGTCGGCGATACGAGGCGGAACAACCGGCTGTATTCCGACGTCATAAGCTGGCCAAGCTGGTGCGCCTGTCTTCAAATCCAGTGCAACCACCCGCGTGCCCACGACACACAGGACGATTGATTTGCCATCTAGCTTCAGGACGGACGGTGCCCACCGTGAGCCCGGCGCGCCTTGCCACCACGCATCCTCGGCGGCGTAACGCCAGATCGATTTTCCTGTCTTGCCAGAGACGGCTTCGATCCAGATTGAACCCGTTTTACCTCTAGTGAACGTCGCAACAAAGTCGTTCACGCCGTCGCCATCCACATCCGCGACTGCGGGGACGCCAATCGTCTGACCTGGGCCGGCGCGAAACCACCACAGCTCCGCGCCGGTCTTGCCGGAGAGCGCCCAAAGTGCCGCTTCACTGCGGCAGGCGAGGACGAGGTCGCCAAAGCCGTCGCCGTTCACATCTGGCGCAGGCTGCACGAACTCCGGCGGCTCCTGTTCGCTTTCATAGCGGAGCATGGCGCGGTCGTACAACGTCACCCCATTCTCCGACTTGGCCTCCCACTCCCACACCGGCTTTGCGGTTGTGCCGTCCAGGAGAACAACGGAGTGTTCCTTACTGCGAAAAATGTATGACACGTCGTTGAGTGTGACGACTTTCGTGGTGTCGCTGCTGCCGAGGTCGATCACTGGGCAGATGAGTTGGTGCTGGAGTTCAAGGTTTCCCGTGACGGAGTTTCCGCGATCGACGTTGATGTCGTAGGTTTCGGTGGCCAACCCTTTTGCCGAGAGTCGAAGGCGATAAGGCCCTTCCGGCAGCGGCAGCCCCTCGGCCATGGGGATCGTGAACGATGGCATGACGCGATGATCATGGTGCGGGTCAAGCACCTCTGCCACCAGCGAAGGGCCGCTGGTGTTCAACAACAGCGAGCCCAGCCTGCCCTTGTGATAGAGCGATGAACCAACCACGGATACCGCGATGAAGATGGAAGCGGCCGCGGCGGCAGCGCCGGCGAGCATGACATTTCGGCGGTTCTTTTTGCCCCAGCGGACCATGCGCTCGGCGAGCCTGACGCGGCGGGCTTTGATGGGCCGGCTTTCGGTGAAAGCCCGGAGATCATCAGCCAGATCCTTGGCGGTTGCGTAGCGCTGGCGCGGATCCTTGGACAGGCATTTGACGAGGATGGTGTCGAGGTCGCGCGGCAGATCGGCCCGGACCAGCCTTGGCGAGCGCGGCTCGGTGGTGAGGATTTGGGATATGACGTCGTGGGAGGTGAGGCCGTCGAAGAGGGGTTTGCCGGTGGCCAGTTCGTAGAGGGTTGCGCCGAGGCTGTAGATATCGGTGCGCTGATCGACGGGGTGTTTGGCGGCAGAGGCTTGTTCGGGGCTCATGTAGCGCGGAGTGCCGACGACTGCGCCGGTCATGCTGAGGGCGACGTCATCGATGCGCTTGGCGAGGCCGAAGTCGGTGAGCCATATTCGGCCGTCGGGGTCGAGGAGGAGGTTGGAGGGTTTGATGTCGCGGTGGATGACGCCGCGGTCGTGGGCGTGACCCAGCGCTTCCGCGGCCTGCAGGCCCCACTGCGCGACCTGGATGGGTTTGTGGGGGCGGAGCTGCTGGCGTGCCTCTTCCTGCACGGCGGCGAGGCTTTGACCTTCGATGAACTGCATGGCGTAGTAGGCGACGCCGTGCTCGCTGCCCATTGCGAAGATGGGGACGATGTTGGTGTGGTGGAGCTGGGCGACGGTCTCGGCCTCGCGCTGGAAGCGCTCCATGGCCTCGGTGTCGGCGACTACGCCGAAGCGGAGAACCTTCAAGGCGACGCGCCGGTTGAGAGAGACCTGACGGGCTTCGTAGACCACGCCCATGCCGCCGCGTCCTACTTCGCCGACGAGTTCGAAGTCGCCCAGACGCCGGGGGGTTGGGGTGGCGGCCTGGTGGATGAACTCAATGCCGGGAAGACATTGTGCGAGCTGGGAAGCGAGATCCGGGTGGGCGGCAAGGAGCGCTTCTTTTGTCGGGGCCTGACCTGCTTTCAGGTCGGCCATGTACTGGTCGAGGACCAGAACGAGCTGCGCGCCCGCCTCGCCCGGGTCTGGTGCTGCAATCGTCTCACGCGTTGATGAACCGCCTGTCTGATTCATGAATGTCGCTCCGGTTTCGGTTCAGGCGGCTGCGGTAAGACATGTCGCCTGACATCCTATCTAAAGAGAGCCGGAGAGCTCGACTTTTGTCACGCGAAATAAATTCTGGACGAATATTACCTCCCTCCAAGCTCCGGATCATGCGAGCGGTATGCGAACACAGAAGGTTGACCCTTCGCCCAGACGGCTGGTGACGCTGATGGTTCCGTGGTGTGCTTCGACGATGCTTTTGCAGATGGCGAGGCCCAGGCCATTGCCGCCAGCTTTTCTGGAGCGGGCGGCGTCGGCGCGGTAGAAGCGGTCGAAGACGTGGGGGAGATGTTCGTCGGCAATGCCAACGCCGGTGTCGGCGATGCTTAACAGGGCGTACTTGCCGTCGGTGCCGGTCCAGACTCGGACTGAGCCCCCTTCCCGGTTGTATCTGATGGCATTGGTCAACAGGTTGGTGATGACCTGGCCGACCTGGGTGAGATCGCCTTCGACATCGACGGGGCGAAGGTCGGTGTCGATGGTGATGCCGCGTTCTTTGGCAAGTGTGGCGACAAGGTTGAGGCAATCGTCAACGACGGGACGGACATTGAATCGGGCGACTTCGGGCTTGAGGCCGCCGGCGTCGGCGCGGGCGAGCAGGAGGAGCGACTCGACGAGGCCTTTCATTCGGCCTGACGCCTTCAGGCAGGTTTCGAGGGTTTGCCTATATTCGGAGGCGCTGCGATCGCGCGACAGCGCTAGCTCGGCGTGGGAGTGGATGACGGAGAGCGGGGTGCGGAGTTCGTGGGAGGCGTCGGCGGTGAAGCGGGTTTGCTGGGCGAATGCGCCTTCGAGGCGGGCAAAAGTGGCGTTGAGGACCTGGGCCAGTTTGCCGAGTTCACTGGGGACGTTGTCGACGGGAATGCGGCCAGAAAGGCTGCTGGCAGAGATGGACTCCGCGGTGGCGCTGATGGCGTCGATGGGGCGGACGGCTTTGCGGGAGACGAGCCAGCCCCCGAAGAGGCCGACGAGCAGGACGCCTGCGCCGGTGGCGGACATGATCCAGACAAGGCGGTGGAGCTGGTCGAGGTCGCGCTGGACGGAGCGGCCGACGAGGACGTGGCGGCCTGGGGCATCGACGAGGACGAGCTCGCGGTTGGGCCCGCGCTGGTGGGCGCGGCCGGGGGCGACGAGGTCGGCGGGCTTGGTGTGCTGGATGACGGCGGGCGTATTGGGGGAGGCTTTGATGATGTCGCCGTCTTCGCGCCAGACGATGAAATAGGGCATTTCGTCGGTGGTGGCGCTGTAGCGCTGCACGAAGCCGGGAGGCGGTTCAATTTCGCGTTCGACAAAGGCGCGGGAGGTTTGGTTGTCGGGCCCGAGCTGATCTTCGGGGCGCGGGGGCGGGCCGCCGTCAGGGCCGGGCGGGCCGTCTTCGCGGCGCGGGGGGCGACCGGGACCTGGGCCGGGTCCATCACCGTTGAATTCCGGCGGGTTGCCCGGACGGGGGCGACGGTTAATTGGCGGCGTGGTGAGGCGCGCCGGAGGTCGGCGCAGCTTAGCGAGGAGAACGTTGCCGGCACCTTCGAGCTCGGCGTCGATTTCCTTATAGCGGGCGCGGCTGATTTCGAAATATGAGGCCGCGCCGAATCCGAGGAGTGCGAGCGCGAGGAGCGCGGCATGCCAGCTTTGAAGCGTCCATCGGATCGACTTAAACATGGATCACATACCCTTCGCCCCGGCGGGTGGTGATGAAATCCTTGCCGAGCTTCTTGCGGATGTTGGAGACGTGAACGTCAATGAGGTTCGACAGAGAATCGTCTTCTTCGTCGAAGAGGTGATCGTAGATTTTGGCGCGGGAGACGAGCTCGCCTTTGTGGAGGGCGAGGAGCTCGACGAGGGCGTATTCGCGGGGCGTGAGTTCGACCAACTGCTCTTCCTTGAAGATGCAGCGCGTGATGGTGTCGATGACGATGTCGCCAACTTCGATTTTGGCGGCGGCTTTTCCCGCGGATCGGCGGATGAGAGCGCGGAGGCGGGCGAGGAGTTCGGAGAGGGCGAAGGGTTTGGTGAGATAGTCGTCAGCGCCGCTATCGAGGCCGCGAACGCGGTCGGGGAGGGCGTCGCGGGCGGTGAGGATGAGGACGGGGACGGTTTGCGTTTTGCGAAGTTCCGTGAGGAGGGAATAGCCGTCGAGGCCGGGGAGCATGAGGTCGAGGACGATGGCGTTGTATTGGCCGCCCGAGGCCTTGAAGAGGCCGTCGTTGCCGTCTTCGGCGGAGTCGACGGCATAGCCTTCCTCGCGAAGGGCCTGCGTGAGGGCGGAGAGGAGATCGGGTTCGTCTTCGACTACCAGGACTCGCATTTAAGTGCTCCGAGAGTTGAGATTTATAAGGTAACCGGAGCGAACCTTAAGGGAAGATGAAGAGGCCGATGATTCCTTGCGTTGGAGGCGTTTGGAGGGGTCGGTTTTGGTAATTTTTGCGCGCCGATTTTGAGTTGAAAATGGGGAGATGAGGATTGACAGGGGTTTAGGCCAAAATCGTCGAAAAAAACCGACCCCAAAGCGACATAAAACCGACCCTGAAACGTCCCTCAAACGACCCTGAACCGACATGGAACCGACCGTTTTTGACCCTGATTTGACACTAAAGCGACAGGGTCGGTTGGATTTAATGGAAAGACAATATTTCAGGCAGAGGCGCAATATCGCACAGGTATGCCTGAAAAGAATGGGGGGCGGATTCGAGACGGATTTTCGGCGCATGGGTAGCTCCTCATCCCTTGGGCGGTGTTGCGCTAAAAGAGCGCCGCGCGCGCAACACTTGTTTTGGGATTTGCGTTTTTGCTGGAGTTTTTGAGGTGAATTTATTTTATTCTGCGCGGATTCGGGTCTCGGGGTGTTGCGCGCGCGGAGCGCCGCTAGCGCACTCTTGCGGTGGGTGATTGCGGATCGCGAAAGTCGGCGACGGGGCGTATGGTATTGATCGATGTCCCTGCCACCCGACGTTGTTCGCCGTGTTCGATCGCCCTGGGGGTTGTTCCTGATTGCGATTGGGGTCGCGCTGGCGGCGAGCTTTGTTGTGGAGTGTGCGCAGGTGGTGAGCCGGGCGCGGCGGCGGGCGGTTGAGTTTCGGATTGATGGGCGGTTGGAGCCGTTGCTTGGGCAACCGGTGGACGATGTGCTGGGGTCGATCGGGGGGATGGGGCAGGTGACCTGGCAGCAGGATTTTCCGGCGGCTACTTTTCAGGGGGTGACGGGGCATTTTGTGAATGTCTATTTTCGGGATGAGTCGGGGTTGGTGCTGCGGCTCGGATTCTTTGACAACCAGCTGTTTGGATTTGAGCCGGCGAACGATCCAAAGTGGGCGGCTTTTCATGCGGATCGGCCAGCGTATCTTTTTACGCATTATCTCTGGCGGATGGTTCTGAAAATCAGTTTTGCGGCGTGGCTGGTTTTGTTGATTGGCCGGCTGGCGTCGAGGAGTCGGCGTGCTGAGTATGGCCGGGGTTTGCTGATGGCCGGGATCGTTGCGTTGATTGGCGCGGTGGCTTCGCCGATTCGGCCGTGGCAGGAGTTGCGGGGCTTGGATTTTAGTATTTGCCTGTCGGCGTGCGTCATGATTGTGGGGAGCGTTTGGCTGATTGGCCGGACGCGGGGTGTGCCAAGGGCGGCCGGCGTTCTGCGGACGTGTGCGAAGTGCGGCTACATTTTACATAAAAGTGAGAGCGGGCTTTGTGCGGAGTGCGGGGCTTCGGATGCGACGGGGACGCTGGCGGCGGCAGCGCGGGAGATGACGCCGCGGGTTCGTCGGGCGCTGGCAGGCCGATTGTCGTAAGGCCACCCACCACGTCGTCGGACTGGTACTATCAATTCACCCGGTCTGGCCCACAGCCTGAATACGATTTTGACGTTCCCATGGAATGACGAAGCCATGCGCTATGGCCGTTGGTCATTGCCGCTTGGGTCGCGCCTGGGCCACAAGTCCAAGCTGGGAATGAACCCTCCGGGCTCCACGGGCGTTCCGGTCCGGCCGGCGATTATGAAACTGCTCACGTCGATTCCGAGTCTTATTGCACACGTGGGCTGAAGGGTGACTCCGCCGCCTTGCAGTTCGCCGTTCAACCTTGCGAGCCCGGCCACGATATCCGTGGCGATGATTGACTCGGATCCCTGCGCGCCAAACTGGGAGCTGAAATCGATCACGCTACCGGCAGTTTGCTGGAAATCGTTGGAGAGGATCAGGATGCGACCGCCCTGGCCCTGGACCGCCTTTGCCACGAGGCTGCTGGGATCGGCTCCGGGCGTGGCAGGTTGGCCATCCAGCATCAGCAGGCGGCCGTTGCCGAGGAAGATGCTTCCGCCTGCGCCGTCGGTGCCGGCTTGTGCCAGGATGTGGCCGCCGCGCAATTCGATCGCCGCCGGAGAAGTCAGCCGGACACTGCCGCCGTTGTGATTGGCTTGAGCGCCGATCGTGGCGTTGTCGATCCGCACAGGCCCGTTGGCATCGATGGCGACATCGCCGCCGTCGGCGATGGCGGCGGTCACGAGGATGGCGGCGCTGGATCGCAGCGAGAGCGTTCCGATCGCGGCGGTGACACTGCCTGCGCTGCCCTGGCCGCTGGCACTCGACGTGATCAGGGCACGATTTGTCAATTGGACGGTTCCTGCAGTCAGGTCGATGTTGCCGGCGTCTCCGCTGGAGGCGGATCGGACGAGGATTGCGGCGTCGCTCAGCAGCAAATGCGCGGCGTCGATGCGGATATCGCCGCCTCTGCCCGCTGCGAAGGTGGATGCCGAAATGAGGCCGTTTCGGCGCAGGGTCAACTGATCGGCCTGGATTCGGACCATTCCGCCGGCAGCCGGGCCATCGGTTTCGGCGTTGATGCCGCTGGCGAATTTTACAGGGCCGCCGTCGACGACAACCTGGCGGGCATTCAGATCAAGGCTGCCGGCCACACCGGTTCCTGAGGCGGCGGTTGAGATCGTTGCGCCGTTCAATACCTGGACGACGTGTGATTGAATCGACAGATCGCCGCCGCGACCGGAGGAGGCAGCACTGGCGGCGATGCCGGTGAAAGAGGTGGCGTCGGTCGCGTCGAGGATCACGGCCTTGTTTCCGATGGTGATGCTGCCGCCCGGACCGCTGCCACGGCTGGAGGCCGAAAGTTGGGCGTCGCGTCGAATGGTGAGCGTGCCGCCGTCGATGTGGATATTTCCGCCAGCGCCACCGTCGGCGGCTTCGGTGGTGACAATGATGCCGGTGGAGACGGTTGCACCGCGACCATCGAGGGTGAGTTGCGCCGCGGTGACGTCGATATCGCCGCCCGCGCCACGGCCGAAGGTGGAGTTGGAGAGTAGCGCGCCGTTCTGGATATCGACGGTATTACTGGTGACGCGGACGTTGCCGCTGGGGCCCGTGGCGAAATTGGAGGCGCTGGCGAAGACCAGGCTGTTGTCGACGAGGAGGTGATTGGCGCGGATGTCGATGTTGCCGCCGGAGGCTGGTCCGCCGGTGCCGGCATTGATTTGGGATTCGCCAGTGGATTGTGGCGTTGCCGGGGCGGACGATGTGCCAACGATCGAGATGACGCCGGCGCGGAGAAGGATGTCACCGGCAACGCCGGAGCCGACTGTTGGGGCCTGGAGGATTGATCCGTCGGCGATTTCGATGGCGGCCGCGGATAGGCGGAGGGAACCGCCGGTGGCGGATCCGGAGGTTGTTGCGTCGATTGTCGAGCGAACGAGGGAAATCGTGTCGCTGACTGCGATGTCAACATCTTTGCCGGCGACGGAACCGCGGGTCTGCGCGGTGACGATGGAGTCGGTCATGGAAAGGTTTTTTGCGCGGACGGCGAGGTTGCCGCCGCTCTGTCCATCGAGAATCAGCAGGGTCGCGGCGACGTCTACGTCCGCCATCCGTGAGAAACCTGTGAGTCGGAGTTTGGCGGAGGTGTCGGCGGGGTCGAATGACACGACGCCGCTCGAGCCGGCGCTGATCAGATTCATTCGTCCCGCGGCGGCCTGGAGCGTGGCGCTGTCCATGTGAATCTGGCCGCCGACGATGGAGATCGATTGACGTGCACCGACGAGCAGAGGCGCGGCGGACGAAGCGGGGCCGTTGATGGTGATGGGGGCCGGCGCAGTCTTCAGAAATCCAAAGGCCGATGGCGGCGCAGAGGAGAGTGTGCTGGCAGCGGCGCGCGACGCGGCGAAGCGACCCGACCCGCTGAGCTTGATCTCGTCGGCAGTAGTGACGGCGAAGGAGCCTTTCAGATCCAACTTTGCATCCGGGCCGAATACAACGCCATTTGGATTGATCAGGAAGAAAGTCGCCCTGGGGATTGAGTTGCGGATCGTGCCGTCGATGGTCGTCGGTTGCGGGCCGGTTACCCGGGCGAAGACGTTCTTCACCGAAGACGGGCCGGTGAAGGAAGCGATCTCGCCGCTGGCCAGATCGAACTGGGAGAAACTATGGAAGAGATTCGCGCCGCGCAGCGAGCCGTCCGAGGCCGGGATGTTGAAGGTTTTGTTGACGAGGGGCAGCGGACCCCTGGTTCCGACACTTCCGTCGCGCACGACCTGGGCATCGACATCACCTGTCAGCACGGCGAGGCCTGTGACGGCCATGGTCCAATGCAATTTTCGTTTGATTCGATTGTGCATTCTCGCTTCAGTGGCGCGATCCGATTTCCGGGGGTGCTGACGGGGCAACAGTCTACCGGGTTTGCTCTGTGCATCGCAAGATTATTGGAGAACGAACTGAAATAGGACGACCAGTTGGCTCGTAACGAGCTTGCCGTCGGTTGTGCCGGCTTCGAAGCGGGCTCGTTTTACTACTTCGATGGCGGCTCTGGCGAGTCTGATTATTTTTACTTAGCCGACTGCACCGTTGGAGAGGACTTCAACGTCGAACTCGATGATGCCTTGTTCGTGACGGCGTGACTGTCCGCTCCTCTGCGATTGTTGGGGTACATTATTCAGCTCGCATCGCGTGACAGGGCTGTAAACAATGACGTAGAGTTGAGATCGATGTTGTTTGTTCAGCCGCGCAGGGCGAGGACGAGGAAGTAGACGCCGGCGGCGGAGATGGCTACTGAGCCCCAGCGCATGAGTTGGCCGCCTGGGATTGCGCCGTCCATTTGTGCTTTTCTTGCGGCGCGGAGGAGGGCGTAGAGGGGGAGGACTACGGATTGGTGGCCGATTTCTACGCCGAGGCTGAAGGAGAGGAGGGCGATCCAGATGGTGGAGGTGGGGAGCGTGCTCATGGCTTCTTTCAGGCCGCCGGCGAAGCCGAGGCCGTGGAAGAGCCCGAAGGCGAAGGCTACTGCGAGGCGTGGCCAGCCGGTGCTTTTTCTTGGCCAGAAGATGTTGAGCAGCGCGACCATGACGATGCTGGCGGAGATCATGGGCTCGACGATCCTGCTGCTGAGATTGACAACGTTGAAGACGCAGAGCCCGAGGGTGAGCGTATGTGCGAGGGTGAACGCGGCCACGACCTTGACCAGATCCCAGAGCGTTCGGGCCGCAAGGACCAGGCCGCCCACGAAGAGGAGATGGTCGTAGCCGGTGAGGATGTGCCAGATTCCTTCAGTCACGAACGCGCGCATGGTTGACCACGCATTAACGTGGGTTGCGCCGGCCGTGACCGGTGATGCACCAGTTTCCCAGTGACAGTTGATCGCGACGGGCTTTCGCCATCGCATTTGGGCGGTCTCGAATGTGGCGTGATCGTCCTGGCGAAAACGCGTGACGAAGGTGACATCGGCCAGGGGTACGTCGCGCAGACAATCCTCGTCGATTCGAACGAGGCCGGGTCGAGAATCCAGTGGATATTCGATGTGATAGGAGGCCATGCCCGGCGCTCCGGCGCGATCGGACAGTTCGGCGACGGGCTGCGTTGTTGCCGTCGCCTCTCGCGCGATCATTTCGTGGCCGTCGACGTTGATATGCAGATGGGCGAGCAGATACGCGCGGTGTGCCAATGCGAAGGCTGGCCACTGCGCGCGGACACGGGCGTAGGCTTCCTCGGCCTCTACGGCAAGAACCTGCTCCATCGACACGCGGGCATCGATGGTGATCTTGTCGCGGCCGATGACTACATCCATTGAATTCTGCACCAGCAGATGGGCGTGCGCGAAGGCC